>QIMA01000320.1 GCA_003233535.1 Rhodanobacteraceae bacterium | reverse complement strand
CCCCGACAGCAGTGCCAGCGCAGTCACGGTTAAGGTGATGCGGTTTTTCTCGATCGCAGCACGAGTGAGATTCATCGTCTAAGTACGCGCTGACCGGGGCGAATCACCGAGACCCCGGCAATCACGACTTCGTCTCCGGCGCTCAAACCGTCAAGCACCTGCATTCCTGCGTCGGTGAGTGCTCCCAAAGTCACCGCGCGGCGCTCAATGACCGCTTCGCCGGCGTCACCGGCAGACTCGGCCAAGTAGACGAATACTCCGTCGCCATCTTTGATCACCGCAGCTAGCGGAATGGTGTGAATTTGCTGTGCCCGGATGTTGAATTCGAAGGTCACTTCGGCGGCCAAACCGGCGCGTAGGTCATCAGTCGGCTCGACAACTTCTAAAGTCACCGGGAAAGTCGACGCGTTGGTCACCGAGGCAACGCCGGCCTCCACGACTTTGCCGCGGAATTGGCGACCGGAAAACGCACTGAACACAATGCTCGCCGCGCTGTTTTCGTTGATCGCACCGATTACGCCTTCGGGTACGGCGACGCTCACGTTAACTGCTTGGCCGCAATTGACCAGTGCTACCTGCGCACCTGCGGCCACATTCTCGTTGAGATCGGTGGTCACGTCGGCGACCGTGCAGTCACTGCTAGCGCTTAGCTGCGTGTACGAAACATTCAGGCGCGCCAATTCCAGCGTCTTGCTGCCAGCACTGACACCAGCCGCCGCGGATTCGGAGGCCGCTCGCGCCGCATCCAGGTCATTGCGCGAGGCGTTACTGTTCTCGTATAGACCCTTGACTCGCTCATAGTTGGCTTTGGCGTTGCGCTGCGTTGCCCGCGCCTGCACCAGCGCCGCCTGTGCTTGCTGTGCCTGCAGTTCATACAGGGAGTCGTCGAGCTGCGCGACCAAGTCGCCTTGCCGCAAGACGCTGCCAACCTTGACCGGCAGAGCGGTAATCGTCCCGGTAACTTTGAAGCTCAAGCGCGAGGCCTGCGCCGACTCAGATATGCCGGAAAAAGTCCGGCTTCGAGTTTCCGACGGCGTACTGATTTCGACCGTACGTACGCTGCGCAATACCGGATCAGCCGCTGGGCCTTCGCTCTCACAGCCGGCCAGTGCCAACAGCGCCGGGATTATCAGCAAAGCTTGTCTATTCACGCCCTTCCCCACTGGCTTGATTGATGTAGCTACGTAGACGCAGGACCTCGGCTCGCCGCGCCGACTCGTCCATCAGAAAGTCGAACTCACCGACTGAACGCTGCACCTGCATCACGTCGGCCAAAAAGTTATAGACCGCACTGTCCGCAGACTCATTGGCCTGCAGCGCGGCATTCTGCGCGTCTAACAGATCGAGGATGCTGACTACGCCCTTGGCATAGGCATCGGTCACCAGTTCCAAGTTCTTTGCTGACGCCTCGGCCGCTTCGCGGGACAGTGCGATTGACGGATAAGAGGCGTTGATCGCGTGCATATTTGCGCGTATTCGCAGCTCAACTTTCTCGCGAGCAGATGCTATACGCGCGTCCAGCTCGCTCAATTGGTTGCTGGCGCGAGACACAGCCGATCGTCTCTGTCCGCCGCTGTAAAGCGGAATGGACGCGACCATCATCACGTTCCAGTCGTCGGCATACTCCTGCGCTCCGACTCCCGCCCCACCCTGCCCCAGGTTGTCTGAATATTGTCCGCGCAGGGCGAAATCGGGCAGCCAGTAAGTGCGGCGATTCGAGACCAGCTCTCGCGATTTAGCGACGCGCAAGGCCTGGAGCTGCTGCACCTCCGGCGCACGCTCCACGCCGCGAGCAACGGAATATTCGACCAGCAAGTCGAATTTTGCCGGATTGTCCACCAACTCATTGAATTCCGCTTCGTCAAAAGCGAACGGTTCGTCGATCCGCGGTTCAGCAATCTGGAAAGGCTCGGTGAGCGGTCGATTAAGCAATCGATTCAATGCATTACGCGCTTGATTGAGCGCTGCGCGCGCGCTCAAAACCTGCGTACGCGCATCGGCCATGCGCGTTTGCCAGCGATACAAGTCGGCCGAAGATGACGACCCCACACGCACGCGATCTCGCGCCAGTTCCAGATTGGTGCGGCTGAGATTAAGATTATCTTGCCTTACCCGTAGCTGGGTCTGCGCGACGAGTACGTTCAGATAAGCAGTCGTCGCATCGCGAATCACGTCTAGCCGAACCTGCTCCAGCAACCCTTCGCGGCGGACCTGAAGTTGCCATTGGATCGTGCGGTTCGCGGCGATGCTGTCGGAATACAGAGTTTGGGTCAGCGTTAGCGAAACATCGGAGCTGCGCTCGGCCACTTGGCCGGACGCCACCAGCGCTGACACTTTGCGCCGAGTCAGCGACGTATCCAGGCTCACCTGCGGCAGCCACAGCGCATTGGCATCACGCACATCGCTGGTACCGGCAGCTACGACCGCCGATTCCGCCAGCACATCCAAATTCATTTGCGCAGCCAGCTGGGCGACCTTGGTCAAGCTGTATTGCGGCCCTTGCGGCGGCGCCTGTTCATTGAGAAGTACCGCCTCGGTTAAGACGTCGAACCGCGGGGACAAGCCAATCTCCCGCGCAACCGCCATGTTGATCGTT
Organism: Rhodanobacteraceae bacterium; assembly: GCA_003233535.1. GTDB lineage: Bacteria > Pseudomonadota > Gammaproteobacteria > Xanthomonadales > SZUA-5 > SZUA-5. The sequence goes on along the minus strand of QIMA01000320.1, from coordinate 7,243 downwards.
AGCTGACGCTTACCTTCGAAGCTAACCGGCTGGTCTTGCGTAGCTTCCCCGAGCAGTACGCTTTGGATGTTCAGCGCGTTTCGACGCGCCAGCCGCGTCCAATCCTGATCGGCCGCATCGGAGGCCAAGAATCCACGCTCCACCGAGCCTTCCCCACCCACCAAGCTGAAGCTGGGCAAATCACGCGCCGTGAATTCAGCCAACATCGCGTCGAAGTCTGCCGGAGGCATACGCGGCAAGCCGGTAACCAGCACGCCATCGACGTCGGCCGGAATCTGGCTGAACACGTCAGCACCTTCGCCGTGGACTACAAAATTGAGCTTAACGCCGTTGTTGGTCGCTGCCTGGTTAGCCCGTTCGGCAATACCGCCAACCGCTTCCAGAATGATCGAATCGACCACGAAAGCCACGTTCTTGAACGCATAGACACGGCGCAGCGTCTGCAAATGCTCCTCGAACTCCAAGTTGTCGCTGAGGTAGTTGAGATTGTTCCTGCCACTGCCTTCGCCGTCGGTTTCCGGCGCGCCCAGTAGATCAGCATCAAACACGAGGGGTAAGAACGTCGGTTTGGCATAGCTGGCGCGCGAAACCAACATCTGGTTGGCTGCAATGCCAAGCACCAAAACGATATCCGTATCGCGATCGGCGTAAGCCCGTTCTAGCGCGGCGACGATTCCAGGTGCCGACCAGCCGCCGCCGTAACGCTTAAACTCGACGTCGAATTCGTCTTGCGTGAGGCTGGTGAGCTCGTTAATAAAGGTCGTTTGCAAGCGCGCATAGTCAGCCGACTGTCCGCCATCGCTGACGACCGCCACTGTTACCGGATCTGCACGCAATGTGGCACCCGACAAGGCCAACAGCAAGATACCGGCCAACAAAGCCCAACTTTGCTCTCTGTAGCGCGCCATGGTTCGCTCTAGCTGTTCATTAATCCCCGATTATGGCGTAATCGATCGAACACCCAAGCACAATCTCCGCGCTTGGGGCCGCTCATTCCGGCTCAAATTCGCCCTTCAGCGCGCGTAGCGCACGCCGATCACGTCCATCGGGTTTGCCGGGAGGTGCGGCATGGCCAATCATTCGTCGCGACTCGGCTGCCGCTGCCCGCGCCGCCTGACTGGCTTCAGTCTCCGCATAGAGCTCACGCGCCACTAGCGCCGGTCCGCGCTTACCAGACAGGCCCAATACCTCGATCTCGAACTGATTGACACCCACCCTGATCCGCAACTGGTCGCCAACACGTAGCAGCCTAGCCGGCTTGACCGCATGCCCGTTGAGGTCGATGCGACCGCCGCTGACCGCCTGCTTGGCCAACGCGCGGGTCTTGAAAAAACGCGCCGCCCACAGCCACAGGTCGAGCCTGACTGGGCTGTGAGCGGCAGGATCCACCCTAAGCAGCCGGCGCAGAGCCAGCCAGCACGCGGTTCATGCGTTGGACGAATGCCGCTGGATCATCCAATTGCCCGCCTTCGCCGATCACTGCCTGCTCGTGCAGCAAGAGCGCCAAGTCAGCCGCCTGTTCGTCATTGCCTTCAGCGGCAAAGCGCTGCAGCAGCGGGTGACCGGGATTGATCTCCAGCACCGGCAAATCAGACGGCACTTCGTGGCCAGCTTCCTTCATCAACCGCTGCATGTGCATCGCCATGGCGTGTTCATCGAGAACCAAGCAGGCCGGCGAATCGACCAAGCGCTTACTCGGCCGCACTTCCTTCACCCGCTCCTTCAACAGCTCAGCCAGTTTGTCGACCAACGGTTTGTGCTCTTCGCTGACCTCGTCAGACTTGTCGGTCGCTGAAGCGCCCTCGAACTCGCCTTTGGCGACGTGACGCAGCGGCTTACCGGCGTACTCGTTGAGGTAGCCCACCATCCATTCGTCAATGCGATCGAACAGCAGCAACACTTCGACGTCCTGCGACTTCAGCGCTTCGATTTGCGGGCTACCCTTGGCGGCGTTGTAGCTGTCGGCGGTGACGAAATAGATCACCGTCTGATCGCCCTTCATCCGCTCGATGTACTGATCCAAGGAGACGGTTTGCTTTGCCCCATCGCCTTTGGTGGAGGCGAAACGCAGCAGCTTGGCAATCCGTTCGCGGTTGCCAAAGTCCTCGCCCATACCTTCCTTGAGCACGTTACCGAAGCTGTCGGAGAACTGCTGAAACTTCTCGGCGTCGTCGATCACCAGCTTGTCTAACAAGTCCAAGCTGCGTTTGGTACAGGCTGCGCGAATCTGGCTGACCAGCTTGTTTTCTTGGAGCAGCTCGCGGGAAACATTCAACGGCAGATCGTCCGAATCAACCACGCCCTGGACGAAGCGCAGGTACGCCGGCAGCAACTGTTCGGACGCGTCCATGATGAACACGCGGCGGATATACAGCTTCAGCCCCTTGCGCTCATTACGGTCGCTCCACATCGCATCAAACGGCGCCTTCGACGGCACGAATAGCAGCGAGGTGTAGCTCTGCTTGCCTTCAACCCGGTTGTGTGACCAAGTCAGCGCTTCATCCATGCCGTGATGGATGTGCTTGTAGAAACCCTGGTAGTCCTCGTCACTGATCTCTGCCTTCGGCCGCGTCCACAGCGCAGAAGCGTGGTTGAGAGTGGTCCAGGTAATCTCATCGGACTCGACCTTGGTTTCGACCTTCTTGCCGTCCTCGCCGTCCTCGCCGTCCTCGCTTTCTTTGCTTTCTTCCACGGCCGGCTTGGCTTCCGGCACTCGGATCGGGAATGCGATGTGATCGGAGTAACGAGTAATTAGCTGCTGCAAACGCCAGCTCTGCAGGAACTCGCCTTCGGCTTCCTTCAGATGAAGAATTACCGAGGTACCGCGTTCGGCGCGCTCAATGGTCGCCATTTCGTATTCGCCACTGCCGTCCGATGACCAGCGCACGCCTTGATCGGCGGACAAATCAGCGCGACGGGTTTCCACCGTCAGCCTGTCGGCGACAATGAATCCGGAATAGAAGCCGACGCCGAACTGACCGATTAAATGCGCGTCTTCACGCGCATCTCCGCTCAATGATTCCAAGAAGCTCTTGGTGCCGGAACGAGCGATGGTGCCGAGGTTTTCGATCACCTCGTCTTCGCTCATGCCAATGCCGTTGTCGCGCACGGTCAACGTGCGAGCCTCGGTATCCATCTCAATCTCCACGCGCAACTCGGTATCCGTTGCCGCGAGCTCCGGCTTAGCCAAAGCTTCAAAGCGCAGCTTATCGCAGGCGTCAGAGGCGTTGGAAATCAGCTCACGCAGGAAGATTTCCTTGTGCGAATAGAGGGAATGAATAACCAGTTGCAGCACCTGCTGCACTTCCGCCTGAAAGGCATGTTTCTTAACGTCGCTCATGGATGTCGTTCACACTGCGATAGGATGCCGGTGTGATTGGGTTGAGAGGTGTGGAATTCAAGGGGCCAACCGATGAAGCTAGGGCAGAGCGCGCGAATTTCTCGCGACCGCTGTTGATCACCGGAATCGCCAGCTTTGGCTCTTCTCAGCCCTCAGCCCTAACAAGAAAACTCCACCCGCACCTGCCCGGCGGCGCGCCGTGCGCGTTCTCTGGCGCTGAACAAATCGTCACCGCGAGCCAAGCAGACGCCAACCCGGCGCTGGCCCTGCACCTCCGGCTTGCCGAACAAGCGTAGTTCGGTGTCGGGTTCGGCTAGGGCGCGATCGAGACCGTGGTAGCGCATGGCCTCGCCATGTCCTTCGGCGATTAGAGCGGCCGAGGCGCATGGGCCACGCTGACGGATCGCCGGAATAGGCAAGCTCAAAATAGCCCGCACATGCAGCGCAAACTGCGATAGATCCTGACCGACCAAGGTCACCAAGCCGGTGTCGTGTGGGCGCGGCGACACCTCGCTGAACAAGACTTCATCGCCGCAGACGAAGAGTTCAACCCCGAATACACCGCGCCCGCCTAGCGAATCAGTCACCTGACGCGCCACTGCCTGCGCCCGCCCCAACGCCAGCGGTGACATTGGCTGCGGCTGCCAGGATTCACGATAGTCGCCATCCACCTGATAGTGGCCGATCGGCTCGCAATAGCTGGTGCCGCCGCGATGGCGCACAGTGAGCAGCGTAATTTCAAAATCGAAGTTCACAAAACCTTCGACGATCACCCTTCCCGCACCCGCACGACCACCTTCCTGCGCGTACGTCCATGCCGGTTCGATGTCGTCATTACTGCGTAGCAGACTTTGCCCCTTGCCAGAACTGCTCATCAGCGGCTTGACCACGCAAGGCAGGCCCAACTCGGCCACCGCGGCCTCGTATTCGGCGCGGTCCCTGCAAAAGCGGTAGGGCGAAGTTGGCAACGCCAACTCTTCGGCAGCCAGCCGGCGAATGCCCTCGCGATCCATCGTCAGTTGCAACGCCCGTGTGGTGGGAATCACGTTGAAGCCTTCGCCCTCCAGCTTGGCCAAGGTTGCCGTGTGGATAGCTTCAATCTCGGGAACGATGAAGTCCGGCTTAGTCTGGCGAATCAAAGCCTCAAGCGCCGCTGCATCTAGCATGTTGATCACGTGCGCCTCGTGCGCCACCTGCATGGCCGGTGCATTCGGGTAGCGATCCACCGTGATCACTTCAACCCCAAGCCGCTGCGCCTCGATGGCCACTTCCTTACCCAACTCACCGGATCCCAGCAGCATCAAGCGCGTGGCGGAACTGGAACGGGGTGTACCGATCGCGGTCATAGCGAAGTCCTGGATTTGGGCGCGGCCGATTGTAGCGGGGCCGCGGGGCGGCCGCGCAAGCATTTGCCTGCTGTTCACCTCCTTCAATGGCACAATAGGGCACTTCTACTTTTCGTCTTGGCTGCTGATGATCAATATGCAACCCACTCTCTGTGGCCCTGAAAGCATGCGCAACGGCCGCGCTCGCCACGCATTGTTGACGCTGTGCGTGCTGCTCCTGGGCACCTCCGTTTTCGCCGCAGAGTCAAAACTGGAGCAGCACTGGCAAGTTGTACTGTTCGATGGACTCAAAGCAGGACACGCGCTGAGCGAGCGTGAGGAATGGTCAGATCGAGTTCGCACTCGGGAATCAATGACCCTGCAATTGAAGCGAGCCGGCGTGAGTATCGACATGAGTTCGATGGAAGAATCCATCGAGGCGATTGACGGCACAGCGCTGGCATTCAGCGCCGAAATGACCATGTCCGGCACAACCAGTCGCTTCGTAGGCGAGCGCCAGGCAGACGGCAGTTTCATGGTCGTCACCGAAGTCGGCGGCGCCAAGACTGAATCACGCCTCACCCTGCCCAAAGGCGCGCTGCTGTTCGAAGCCCAGCGCAAGGCGGTCTTAGCCACCGGCATGCAACCCGGCAGTCAAGTGGAGTTTTTGGCCTTTCAACCAAGCCTGCAGCAAAGCGTTCGCGTGGTTACCACAATAGGTGAGCGCAGCAACGTTGAGGTGTTGGATAGGGACCTGTCGCTGATCGAGGTCCAGCAGTCCATCTACTACGCTGATCCGCCGGTGCACGCACTCGCTTTCGTCGATCCAAACTATGTGCCTCAGCGCATCAGCATGGACATGCTGGGAATGAAAATTGAGATGGTGCGCTGTGACCGAGAGTGTGCCCTGGCCCCGAATCAGGGAGCCGAGTCACTGCAGCAGCTGTTGCTCAAAGTGCCGAACGACGAGCGCATCAATCCACATCAGCCGATTCGCTTTCGGCTCAGCGGCGATGGCATGAACGCGCTACCGAAGACCGGACATCAGCAACCACAGCTGGGTGGCTGGCTGCGCGTCAACCCGCAGCCGGGCATCGATCTAAGCGAGGCAAAGGCCGAAGACTTAGCATCTACGCCGTGGCTACAGTCTGACAACCAAGAGATCATCGACTTAGCCAGGAAGGCCTTGGGCCAACGTGGCCGACCGGCAACACAGCGGATGAGCGATGCGGAGGCGTTCGTCGCACGCTACATCGACGGCAAGACGCTGAGCGTGGGCTACGCATCAGCGCTGGAGGTCGCGCGCAGCCGCCGCGGCGACTGCACCGAGCATGCGCTGTTATTGGCAGCCCTTGGTCGCGCTGAGGGCATTCCCACGCGTGTAGTCACCGGCTTCGCCTACGTCTCAGAGTTCGCCGGCCAACGCAGCGTTTTTGTGCCGCACGCCTGGATTGAGGCGCGGACTGAGAAAGGTTGGACCGGCTACGACGCCGCCCTTGGAGAGTTCAACAGTGGTCACATTGCGCTCGCACTGGGCAACGGTGATCCAACCCGTTTCTATGCCTCGATTAATATGCTCGGCTCGATGCGCATCAGCGACATCGAAAGCATCGCCAGCCCATGAGGGCTGCGCTATCAATTGTGTTGGCGACCGTTCTGTCGGCAACAACCGCAGTCGCTGACACACCGAGCGCGAAAATCACCGGACTATTGACCGATTCGCGGTTGGACGAGATTAGCGGAGCGGCCGCCTCGCGGATCGATCCCGATTTACTCTGGGTGGTCAACGATAGCGGCAACCCCGCCGAACTCTTGGCAATTGATCCTCGCGGCAGCCTGCGCGCGCGGGTGCGCGTGATTGGCGCAGAGAATCGGGATTGGGAAGACCTAGCTAGCTATGACCACGGCCAGGGTCCGTACATTGCCATTGCCGATACTGGCGACAACGGAGGCGAACGCGGGTTTGTCAGTCTATATCTGGTCGCCGAGCCTGCAGGCGACGGCAGCGTCGATCACGTCTTAGTGCATAAGCAGCTCAATTTCAGCTACCCCGATGGTGCCCACGATGTGGAATCACTAGTGATCGATCCGCATCGACCGCGCGCCTACGTGATCAGCAAGCGGACCACGCCCCCGGCACTGTACAGCGTCGACCTACGTGCGCTTGGACCGCAAACTGCGCGGCTGTTAACGCCGATACCGCGACTCCCTGTTGCGACTCAGGCCGAGCGTCAAATTGATGCGCGCTACGCCCGCTACCGCCATCAGCCAACGGCGATGGACATCAGCTGCGATGGCCGTGAACTGTGGATCCTTACCTACAGCAGCGTGCAGCGCTTCGTCCGCCGATCTGGCGAGCGCTGGAGCCGCGCGCTAACCCGGCAAGACCCACAAACGCTGGCGCTGCCCATTCCGCTGCTGCCACAGGCAGAAGCCATCGCCTTCGATGCGCAATGTCGCTACGTCACGGTGCTCAGCGAAAAGATTCCGGGGCCCATCGTCCGTTATTCGCTGTCCAAGCCGGAAAAGACCGATCCCTAGCCTCTGGCTGACACCGCCCGCAGCAAAACGGGCAGTG
>QIMA01000471.1 GCA_003233535.1 Rhodanobacteraceae bacterium | reverse complement strand
CTCTCCGGCTTCGGTAAGCCACAGCTTGATGACCAAGCTGCAGGTGCCTCTGCTCAAGGTGGCGCTGAATGACAAGGGTTTTTTCACTCGGCGTAAGCACCCCGCGCGGCTGTTGCTCAACGAAGTGGCTGAAGCTGCCGCTTTGTGGGTGGAAGACGAAGAAGCCGACAAAGGCGTTCTGGACAAGATGCAACTGGTGGTCGATCGGGTTACTCGAGACTACGATCAAGATCACGATGTTTTTGAGCAACAGCTGGGCGATCTGGGCGGGCATTTGCATGCTGTTCGGCGCAAAGCCGATATCGCCGAAAAACGCCAGGTCGACGCTGCTCGCGGTCGTGAAAAGATGGATCTGTCACGGGCTGCTGCACTGGAGGCTCTGCAGGCGCGCGTAGACGCCGCGCAGCCGGCCGCAGCAATCAGCTCATTTTTATTCGAAGCTTGGGCAGATGTGCTCGCCTTGGCGCTGTTGCGGCAGGGCCCGCATGGCGAAGACTTTGAGCAGGAGTTGGACTTAGCCGACCAACTCCTTGCCTTGACCGACACCGACGTGCCAGTTCCGGAGCGGCGCGAGCGGTTCGCGCCGCTGGTCGTCAAGTTAGGCGACGGCGTATCCGCTGTCGGCATGCACACAGACGCGTTCAACAAAGCGCAAAGTGCGCTTTACGACGCACTGGGCCTGAATGCCGAAGATCCGCCCGCCGCAGAGTCCGTAGAGGCAATCACTGCAGCGCTGAAAAGTCGCCCCCGGCTGGGAGCGGATAAAGGCGGAGAGAGTGTGGGAACGATCCTGGACGGCTTGCGGCGCGGTGAGCGCGTCGTCCTCACGTCGGAAGAGAAGGCGATGGTAGATAGGATCAAGCAGTTGCCTTTCGGCACGTGGTTTTATTTCATCAAGAATCAGCAGGGCGAGCGGCTCAGTCGCAAGCTGAGCTGGTTCAGTCCGGTAACGGGTCGCTGTTTGTTCGTTAACCCACGCGGCGCCAAGGCCGAAGATCGGACCATTGAGCAGCTCGCTCGCGAGCTGGTGCGCGGCACCGCCAGCGTAGTTGTCGAGCACAAAGAGCGCCTGATCGATCGCGCCTGGAAGGCCATCATTGGCGCGTTTAAGGGTGACCGCAAAGTGCCTGCGGTGGCAATCGGAGCCCAGTCATGAGCGAACGTCGAGACCGTCGTCGCAATGTTCGTCAGGCGATGATGTTGGTCAATTCCATCAGCGGCGCAAACTTGGGCCGGATCGGCAATCTATCCGCCGGCGGTCTGATGTTGATCAGCATGGAACCGGTTGGCGAGTCGAATATCTATCAGGCCCAGTTTCAGCTAAGCGACCCGACTTCCGGCACGCGCAATATCGATTTGGCGCTCCAGATATTGTGGTGTGCGCCTGCCGGTTCAGCCAATACTTATTGGTCCGGCTGCCAGACGATCGATATATCCGAGGCTGATCGGAACGCGCTGCACGCCTGGGCCAATGCCGGCGACTGAGCTTTGGGGCGCTAGTTCCAGTAGCCAGCGCCTATGGCCAGGAGAGCGGGACAGCGCTGGCGCCGCTGCGGCTAGCCCGGAGTTTCATGAACTCGCGCGATGATTGCGCAGGACATTGGTAGGCAAGGTCTGACCCTGGAGTAGTGATCACGAGACCGCCGCGTGGGTTGGCGGTTGGCGCTGTTTTGGGGGTGCTCCAGCAGACTTGAGTAAGGAGTTCTGCACTATATGAGTGGCCTCTACGATCCAAAATTCGAGCACGATAGCTGCGGATTCGGACTGATCGCGCAGTTGGACGACCAAGCCAGTAACGGTCTGGTTTATCGCGCTCTAGACGCGCTCGGGCGGCTTTCGCATCGCGGTGGTATCGGTTCCGACGGCGCTACTGGCGACGGCTGCGGCCTGTTGCTGCGCCGGCCTGAGCGCTATTTGCGCGCCCTTGCCGCAGATTCTGATATTTCCGTCGGGCTTTTGTTCGCTAGCGGTCTGGTGTTCATGCCACGCGATCCTGTGCAGGCGGCCCAGGTTCGCCGCACCCTGGAAATCGAAGCGGCCAAGCTGGCCCTGCACGTCGCCGGCTGGCGCGACGTGCCGGTCGATCACTCGGCCTGCGGCGAAGGTGCCTTAGCGACGCTGCCGGCGATTGAGCAGGTATTCGTCAATGCCGAACCGGGCTCCGACGCTGGGGCTTTCGACCGCGCGCTCTATCGCGTGCGGCGGCGCACCGAGTTGGCGCTGGGCGCGTCTGACGACTTCTTTGTAGTCACTTTGTCGCCTTACTCATTCGGCTACAAGGGTATGGTGGTGCCGGGCCGGCTGGGTGATTTCTACCGCGATCTCAAACACCCCAGTTTGGCCGCCAGCGCGGCACTGTTTCATCAGCGCTTTTCCACCAACACCGAGCCGCAATGGCGGCTAGCACAGCCGTTTCGGCTGCTCGCGCACAACGGCGAGATCAATTCCATTCAGGGCAATCGTAACTGGATGCGTGGGCGCGGTGCCAAGCTGCGTTCGCCGCTGATGGATTTTCGCGAGTTCAACCCGCTGATTGAGATGAGCGGCTCGGATTCGCAGACCTTGGACAACATGCTCGAAGTGCTGCTCACTGGCGGCATGGATCTGCTGCAGGCGATGCGCGTGCTGATCCCGCCGGCATGGCGCGATAACGACGTCATGGATCCGGATTTGCAAGCCTTCTATGAGTATTACGCACTGAGTTCGGAGCCCTGGGATGGCCCGGCGGGCATCGTCATGATGGACGGGCGCTTTGCTGCCTGTACGCTGGACCGCAACGGGCTGAGGCCCGCGCGTTGGCTGCTGACTGAGGATCGCCACCTAGTCATCGCCTCGGAAGCTGGCGTCTATGACGTGCCTAATGATCAAGTTGTGGCCAAGGGGCGTTTAGGCCCGGGCGAGATGATGGCCGCAGATATGTACAGCGGCGAACTGTTGCATAGCGCCGAAATCGATCGTATCAACCGCACGCGCGCACCGTTCAAGCGCTGGCTGAAAAAGGGCGTGATTTATCTGGAAAGCGACCTCATCGACCCGTTGCTGTCCAGCGAGCCGATGGATGACGCCACCCTGGCCAGCTTTCAGAAACGTTTCGGTCTGACTCGCGAAGAGCGCGATAGCGTGATCAAGGTGCTGGCCGAAACGGAGATGGAAGCGATCGGGTCGATGGGTGACGACACCCCGATTGCGGTCATGTCTGGGCGAATTCGCTCGATCTACGACTATTTTCGCCAGGCCTTCGCGCAAGTTACCAATCCGCCAATTGACCCGCTGCGCGAACACTTGGTCATGTCCTTGACCACCCAACTGGCTAGGGAAGGGAATTTGTTTAGCGCCGCGCCCGAGAATGCGCGCCAAGTGGTGTTGAATTCACCCATTCTGTCGCAGCGCAAGCTCAAGCAGATCCTGAGCCTGCCGGATTTCGGCGCCAACCACGTCAGTATTGATCTGCATTACCCGCGCGCAGAAGGTCTGCAGTGTGCGCTGCAGCGTTTTTGTAGCGAGGCGGAGAACGCCCTGCGTCAGGGCAGTCTGGTTATTCATCTGACCGACCGTAAGGCGCGCGCTGACCATTTGCCCGCGCATGCGCTGCTCGCAGTTGGTGCGGTCCATCAGCACTTGGTTCGGTTGGGACTGCGCTCAGATTGCAATCTGCTGGTGGAGACCGGCACGGCGCGCGACCCGCATCATTTCGCCTGCCTGATTGGGTTTGGCGCGACCGCGATCTATCCGTATTTGGCTTACCAGACGTTGGTTGGCATGGCTCGTAGCGGTGCGATCAAGGCCAAAGGCATGGAGCCGCGCGAGCTGGGTCGTAGTTTTCGTCGCGGTATCCGTAAAGGCCTACTCAAGATTTTGTCGAAGATGGGCATCTCGACCGTGGACAGCTATCGCGGAGCGCAGCTGTTCGAAATTGTTGGGCTGGCCGAGGAGGTCGTCGAACAGTGTTTTGACGGCACGGCGAGTCGCGTCAGCGGTGCCGGGTTCGCCGAATTGGAAGCCGAACAGGCAGAGCTTTGCCGCTTGGCCGAAGATCCGTTTTCTCAGCTAGAGCCCGGTGGCTTGCTGAAGTTTGTGCACGGCGGTGAGTACCACATGTACAACCCGGACGTGATCGCAACGCTGCAGGCCGCCACACGCAGCGGCAGCAAAGAGGATTTCCGCCGCTACACGCAGATGGTGGATTCGCGCCCGCCGTCGGCGTTGCGCGATTTGCTGCGACTGCGCCCGGCAGGCCCTGCGCTGGATATCGACCAGGTCGAACCAGTAGCAGACATACTCAAGCGTTTCGATTCGGCAGGGATGAGTTTGGGCGCGCTGTCGCCGGAGGCTCATGAAGCGTTGGCGATTGCGATGAACCGTCTCGGTGCGCGCTCCAATTCCGGTGAGGGCGGCGAAGACCCGGCTCGCTACGGCACCGAGAAGATGAGCAAGATCAAGCAGGTGGCCTCGGGTCGTTTCGGGGTTACGCCCACCTATCTGGTCAACGCCGAAGTGCTGCAGATCAAAATTGCCCAGGGCGCTAAGCCCGGCGAGGGCGGTCAGCTGCCGGGGCATAAGGTAAACGAGACCATCGCCAGGCTGCGTCATGCGATGCCCGGCATCGGTTTGATCTCGCCTCCACCGCATCACGACATCTATTCAATCGAGGATCTGGCGCAGCTGATATACGACTTGAAGGAGATCAACGCCGACGCGCTGGTGTCAGTCAAGCTCGTGTCCAACGCTGGCGTTGGCACCATCGCTGCGGGCGTGGCCAAAGCGTACGCGGATCTGATCACAATTTCGGGTCACGACGGCGGCACCGGTGCGAGTCCCTTGAGCAGCATCAAGAATGCTGGCGCTCCGTGGGAGCTGGGTTTGGCCGAAGCTCATCAAACGCTCAAACGCAACGGTTTGCGAGAGCGCGTGCGGCTGCAAACAGACGGCGGATTGAAGACCGGCTTGGACGTGATCAAGGCCGCAGCGCTGGGCGCAGAGAGCTTCGGTTTCGGCACTGGGCCGATGGTCGCGTTGGGTTGCAAGTACCTACGTATCTGTCACCTAAATAACTGCGCGACCGGCATCGCGACTCAACATGAGGTGTTGCGCAAGCGGCATTTCGTTGGTTTGCCCGAGATGGTGATGAACTTCTTCCTCGGCATTGCCAACGAAGTGCGCGAGCTGTTGGCTGAACTGGGTATCGCCCGGCTACAAGACATGGTTGGGCGCACGGATTTGTTGGAACAGTTGGAAGATCGCAGCGGTCGGGCTCAAGGGCTAGACCTAAGTTTGTTACTCAGCCGGGACGGGCTGGCGGGCGCAGACTACTGCACGGTTGCCGCCAATCCGCCGGCTGACTCGGGCGAGTTGGCCACGCGCATCCAACATGAGGTAGCTGCCGCGGTGGAGTCTGGGCGTGGGAAAGCGTTCTCCTATCCGATTACCAACCGAGACCGCGCGATTGGTGCGCGCGTGTCCGGCGCAATCGCTCGACGTCACGGGGTTGGTGGTATGCCCGACCAGCCTGTGCTGCTGCGCTTTGAGGGCAGCGCCGGGCAGAGTTTTGGTGCTTGGAATGCTTCTGGACTGGAACTCTACCTGCAGGGCGAGGCCAATGACTATGTCGGCAAAGGCATGGCCGGCGGTCGAATCGTGATTCGCCCTCCGAGTGATGCGCGCTACCGCGCCAACCAGACCGTGATTGTAGGCAACACCTGTCTATACGGTGCCACGGGTGGCGAGTTTTACGCCGCAGGGTTGGCCGGTGAGCGATTCGCAGTCCGTAACTCGGGCGCCCGAGCCGTGGTTGAGGGTGTGGGCGATCACTGCTGCGAGTACATGACCGGCGGTGTGGTCGCCGTGCTCGGCCGCACCGGGTTGAATTTCGGTGCCGGGTTTACCGGCGGCTTCGCCTACGTGCTCGACCTAGAGCGCGATTTCGTTGATCGCTACAACCACGAACTGATTGATATACAGCGCGTTTCCCCAGAAGGCATGGAGCATCATCTGCAGCATCTGCGCGGCTTGATCGGCGATCACGTGCGCGAGACGGCAAGCCAATGGGGGCAGTGCCTATTGGATGAGTTTCGCGACTATCTGCCGAAGTTCTGGTTGGCCAAGCCGAAAGCGGCAAGCATGGACTCGCTAGTCGAAAGTTTGAAACGGGCGGCCTAGAGGAATCGATATGGCAGACAAGCATCTGGAGTTTCTCGATATCCCGCGACGCATGCCCGATGAAATTCCGGTTGCGGTGCGGATTGAGAGCTGGGGCGAAATCTATGGCGATTATGACGCGGAAAATAACGTTGAGCAGGCATCGCGGTGCTTGGACTGTGGCAATCCCTACTGTGAGTGGAAGTGCCCGGTCCATAATTACATTCCGAATTGGCTGAAGCTGGCAGAGGAGGGTCGATTTCACGAGGCGGCCGAACTGTCGCATCAAACCAACCCGCTGCCGGAGATTTGCGGACGAGTTTGCCCACAGGATCGGCTTTGCGAGGGAGCCTGCACGCTAGAGGACGGGTTCGGCGCGGTTACGATCGGCGCCATAGAAAGGCAGATCACCGATACGGCTCTGGCCACCGGCTGGCGGCCGCAGGTGGCGCCTCGCGTTGCCGGCAAGCGCGTAGCCGTTATTGGCGCCGGGCCGGCTGGCCTAGCCTGCGCCGACCGTTTGGCGATGCGCGGCATCGAAACGGTGGTCTTCGATCGACAGCAAGAGATAGGTGGCCTGCTCACCTTCGGTATTCCGCCGTTCAAGCTGGACAAGGCGGTGATCAAAACTCGGCGCATGGTGCTCGAGGAAATGGGCGTGGCGTTCCGCTTGGGTGTGGAAATCGGCAAAGACATCAGTATTGATCAGATTCTGGAAGAGTTCGATGCGGTCTTTTTGGGCCTAGGAACCTATGCGGCGGTTGATGGTGGCTTGCCAGGTATCGGCCTGCGTGGCGTCCATCAAGCGCTGCCGTATCTAATCGCTAACGTGAACCATCTGCTGGAAATAAGCGATGGATACCCGCTGATTGATCTGAGCGGCAAGCAGGTCGTTGTGTTGGGTGGTGGCGACACCGGTATGGACTGCAATCGGACGGCGATTCGGCAGGGAGCCAGCCAGGTAACCTGCGCCTATAGGCGCGACGAAGCGAATATGCCCGGCTCACGGCGCGAGGTGAAAAATAGTAAGGACGAGGGCGTCCAGTTTCTCTTCAATCGCCAGCCCGTCGCCATACTCGGCCAGGATCATGTGGAAGGCGTGCTCATTGCGGAGACCGAATTGGGCCCCGCAGATGCGCACGGTCGACGCTCGCCGCGAAACGTGCCGGGCTCCGAAACGGTGCTTTCAGCAGACTGCGTCATTCTTGCTTTCGGCTTTCGGCCCAATCCGCCGAAGTGGTTAGAGCCCTTAGGCGCCCGACTAACGGACCGCGATCTGGTGCAGGTTGCTCCGGAGGGTGCTCAATTGCCGTTCCAAACGGCGAACGCGAAGGTATTCGCCGGCGGCGATATGGTGCGCGGGTCCGACTTAGTAGTAACTGCCGTCTATGAGGGTAGAGAAGCTGCTGCCAGCATTCTTCGTACGCTCGGTGTGTGACTAGGCAGGCTGTCGTGACGGCCGACGCGTTTGCAATTGAGTGACAATCGCGACAGACCGCTTCTTCACGCTTTATCTTGCAATTCGATTGGGTTAGCATGCGTAGGCGTAATGCCCTGCGCGTAGGAGCGTACTTTAAATGAAAACAAGATCAATCGCCGCCCTGGCGGCATTGCTGGTATCCAGCACCGCAGCATTTGCTCAGGTCTCCGAGGAATTCACCCCCGGAGCTGAAGCCAATGTGCCCGATTCCACTCCAAATGCGATTTTCCAACCGTCCGGAAGCGTCCTTTTCGACAGCGGGCCGCTGGTAAACAGCCCCGGAACCGGTTCCGGTGGACTCGACGAGAGCTTGGTTCAAAACAACACGCTCGGAATGACCACCCTGGGTGTCCGTAATATTCAGGGTACGGATCGGCTGGCGGACGACTTCACCGTCCCGGCATCAGGCTGGCTCATCAATCGCATCGACTTCTTTGGCTACCAGACTGGTTCGCCGACCACGTCGACTTTCACCGCACTGTCCCTGCAGATCTGGGACGGCCCGCCGCAGCAGGTTGGCTCCACGGTGGTCTTCGGTGATCCGACCACCAATGTACTCACCACCTCGGCCTTCAGCAATATCTGGCGCGCTGCCGAATCCACTTCCGGTGCCAATAATCGTCCGATCATGGCCAACACCGTTGATGGTATAAGCGTGAGCTTGACGGCTGGCACTTATTGGCTAGATTGGGCTGCCACAGGCACCCTGGCTTCGGGCCCATGGGCACCGCCAATCACCATCAATGGTCAGGCCGTTACGGGCAATGCGCTCGTGTCTGCCGATGTTGGTGTGACGTACGCCGCGTGGGAAGACGGCGGCACCTTAGATGCGCAGGGTGCGCCGTTCATCATTAGCGGCGTATTGCCGAGTGCTGATGTCTCACTGACGAAGACCGCTGCCGCGCCGATGCCTTTGGTAGTTGGCTCGACAGTCACATACACGCTAAATGCAAGTAACGCGGGTCCAGGACCAGCCGATGGCGTAGTCGTAACGGATACGCTGCCGGCCAACGTCACCTATGTTTCGAACACGTGTGCTGGAACATTTGCAGCACCGACCTTTACTTGGAATATCGGCTCAATGGCCAGTGGCACCTCGGCGACTTGCGATATCGTCGTCACCGTTAGCGATTTTGGTCCGATCACCAACGCCGCTAACATCGTTACCACCAGCACCGACCCGAATCCTGCCAACAATGCGGGCGCCGTCACTCTGGGCGGCGTGCCGTTTCCGGCTGATGTTTCCATTATGCTGAGCAGTGATGCCCCGGCCGGAAGCCTCGGTGTGGGTGCTCAGTTCAACTACACCGTTGCTGGATCAAACGCGGGCCCGGGTGTGGCCAACGATTTGGCCTTCGCTCTGCAGCTGTCCAACAAGGTCAGCTTCGTTAGCAGCACCTGCGGCGCGGTTGCTGCCGGTAGTTCGGTCACCTGGTCGGTTGCGACTCTGGGTATTGGCGCCGCCACCAGTTGCGTAATCACCGTTGCCGTTGTGGCCTCGGGCGATCTTCTTGCCACCGCGAGCGTGACCACCAGCACGGTTGATCCGAACTTGCTCAACAACACGGCCGATCTGATTGTCGGCTTTGTGGCTACGGAGGTCCCAACCTTGGGCCAGCTGGGCATGCTCTTGCTCGGCCTGATTCTGGCCGGTGCTGCGGTGGTAGTCATTCGCCGCTAAACTCTGTCGCAACCGCCTCCAGGTGGTTGTGAGGAGCCAGAATAATCCGGGCCGCCTTCGGGCGGCCCGGCTTTTTGTCGAATCAGTCTGCTGTATGCATTGACAGTCGCGACTGACTTAGTCAAAATACGCGGCTCGTTTGAGGAGGGATACCCAAGCGGCCAACGGGGGCAGACTGTAAATCTGCTGGCTTACGCCTTCGGTGGTTCGAATCCACCTCCCTCCACCAGCTTTGAACGGGCAGTAACGGCGCGGGAGTAGTTCAACGGTAGAACCTCAGCCTTCCAAGCTGATGGTGCGGGTTCGATTCCCGTCTCCCGCTCCACTCCGCGCTGGTACAGCTAGACCTGCTCTCGGGTAGGCATAGTTCAAAGTGATTGATAGTTTTAAGTAAGTGCGGCACCAAAAAAATTCGCCCATGTAGCTCAGTCGGTAGAGCACTCCCTTGGTAAGGGAGAGGTCGTCGGTTCGATTCCAATCGTGGGCACCATTTCCCAAACCCTTGATCGCTAACGCGAAACGCGCACGAGGCAGGCCATGTCCAAGAGTAAGTTTGAGCGTAACAAGCCCCACGTTAACGTCGGCACGATTGGTCATGTGGACCACGGCAAGACGACGTTGAC
>QIMA01000193.1 GCA_003233535.1 Rhodanobacteraceae bacterium | reverse complement strand
ATGAACCACTACACCGCTCCTTCGGAAAAACCACTGGGCAATCAATGTCCTGCGCGATCATCGCGCGAGTTCATGAAATATCCGGGCTAAGCGTCGCTAAACAACTCGATCAGCCGCGGTGGAAACGCTTGAGGGTTGGGTTTGAGCGCGCGATCCAGACTCTTGGCTTTGCGCAAATCAGCGTCGATTGCGGCGCGCAGCGTATTGTCCATCTCGCCAGTGCCGACGAATTGATGCAGCCTAGCGGCGGCGCGCAGCAGCAGGCCGTTGGCTTGGTCCTTCGCGTCAGGCAGCCGATCGGGCGCGCCCCAGATCGCTACCGTCGCGTAATCGCCGGACAGGTACAAACCGACGTATCGCCTGAGCTCATCTGGTGCCGGCTGCGGGGCCGCTGCTATGGCTTTCTCTAGATCGCTGCGGGCCCGGCCCAGCGCAGTTTGCGCGCGGCTGATGGCGTTGCCATCGCTGCCGCCGATGGCGCTGGTTAGCGCCTCGCTCTGGCGCTGCACGGCAGTGCGAGCAGTCGCGGTGCTGTCGCCGGCTGCGCTGGCCTTGGCAAACAGTGGCGCCAATTCGGCGATGCTTTGCCGTGCGCGCCGTTTCGACCGATCCAAGGCCATCGCTAGCTCGGCAGCGGCTAGGCCTTGCTTGGCAGCCTCGACGCGATCACCGAGCATAGCCAAGTCGCTGGTCACGGTCTTGATCGCATTCTCGGCCTGGGTTAACTGACTCGGGCTGTCCTGGCGTCGAGCGTTGGCTAACTGCGTGGCAGCACTGCTGAGTTGGTCCTTGCTGTCATCCAGATCTTTGTTTAGGGCGCGTGCATCACCGGTTCCGGCCAGCGGCGCGGCACCAAGGCTGGATTCGATCGTGCGCGAGCTGCGCTGCGCTTGACTGAGCGCGCCGCTGACTCGGTTCACGTCGCGTGTCGCCAGCTTGGCCGTCGGAGTCGGCTTAGGCGTCGGTGCGGGCGGCGCTGCGACTACCGGTCTCGGTGGTGGCTGAACCGGTTCAGGTTCGAGCACAACGGGTTTGGGCGGTACCACGATTGGCTGAGGCGGCGGGTCGTTTTGGGCTAAGCGCAGCTTGTCGTCGCACTGCTGAATGGCGCTGTTTTGTCGCGAGGCAAGATCGCTAAGGCGCTTCACGACGGCTTGGCTAGCCGCGTTATTGAGAGCCTGCAGGGCCGCTTGGCAGTCGCCCAAGTTCATTTCAGCCATGCCTAAGTAATAGTGCGGCACGTACTGGATGAAATTGACGCCATAAGTGCGCAACCGACGACTGGGTTTGCTGTTCTCTTGCAGCACCGACTGCATGATCCTTTTGGCGGTTGCCCAATCGCCTCTTTCTGCGGCCTTGACGCCGTCCTGATAGTCGTCTTTGTAGTTGGCCCAGCTTGCTTGGCAGTACAGCATCCCTAGCAGGATGGCTAAGCTCAGCATTGGCCGCCGGGATCTCACCGGTAGCCGGCCTCGCGCAGATAGCTGTCTGTGTCTACGGTGGCGAACTGCAGTTTGGCGACGCTGTCCTGTCCGCGGGTAACCTTGGCCGGACTCTCTTTGCGCGTGGTTCCGTCTGGCGCCTGCATCACGACGGTGTAGCTGCCTTCGGGGACGGTGAGAAAGAAAGGTGTGGTTTTTTGTCCCTTGAGGTCGACATTGCTGCCGTCCGCTGCGGTGATCGATAGCACCTGTGCCCAGGGAGTGGCGTCCAACGCGAGGCGGCCAGCTTTCTGGCGTTTTTCCTCGGCGACGCGCGCAGCCAGTACCTCTTGTTCGATCTTGTTGATGTCGGCGGCGATGGCCTTCAGGTTGGCATCGTTGGGGAACATGCGGACGCTGGGATCGAGAATGGCGCTGGCGCTAACCAAGTTGTTGCTGCGCGTCGCCGCGCGGGCCTCTGCGGTGGCCATCTGCAGGAACGTCGTTTCCAGCGCCGGTAGTTGGCTGATTCCGCCCGCACGCCGCAGCGCATCAATCCAGCCGGATGCCTGGGTTGCGCCTTCCACGCCCAAGCGCGAGCGGTTGAGCAAGGCGGTCAGTGACGCTAGGGTTTGCTCGGACTGCATCTGAGCGACGAGCGTGGCGATGCGCTGATCCGCCTGCTGCGCATAGCTGCTGCCTGGAAGCAGCGCGGCGATGCGTTCGCGCAGCGCCTGTGCGCGTACGGTGTCCTTGTCATCAACGGCTTTGCTGAGCAGGCCGTCTAGCGTGTCTCCGAGTTTCTTTGTCTCCGTCTGGTAGCGGCTGTCTTCGGATCCAGCGGTATCGCGTAAATCTGCCAGTGCGCCGGCAAGTCGTGCTTCACGCAGCCAGCCGGGCTTGGAGCGTAGCGTGTCCAACTCAGCCACGAGGATAACGATGCGATCGTCCTTCTCGGCGGCCGCCTGGGCCTGATCCAGTATTGCTAGGCCCTCCTCGTACTGGTCACCGAGAACTTGTTGTGCCTTCGTAAGCAGCGTGCGAGCCTCGCCGAACTGGCGCTTCGCGATCATCTCGTTGAGGCGCGTATTGACGGCTTGTCGGAACTGACCGACTCGGACGGTGACGATGTTGTGGGTTTCAGAGATCGATCGCATGCCGGTGAGGCTGTCCAGCGCGCTTTGCTGCTCGGGCTGCACTAAGTGACCTAGCTCCATTCGCTGCTCGAATGCTTGCGTGGAGTCATTGAGAAGCGCGATATCCCCTGGTGTCAGTTGCCCTTCGCGTAGGCCTAACCAGCTCGCCAGTCCAATAACCAGAACCAGCGCAACTGCGGCGACGGGTATTAGCCATGCCGGCCGTGCCTTCGCTTCGCCTAGCGTCTTGCTCGGCTTGGGTTGGGCCTTCTTTGCCGCCTTGCCCTTGGCTGTCGTTCGACCTGCTGCTCCGGGATCGTCTTTACGCACTGCGGCGCGTAGTTCAGCGTCGTTGAGCGTGTCGAAGGAGAAACCGAGGTCGCGCAGTTGATCCGACCACGGCGTGTTCGGGTCGAAGCGCAACACCTCGCGAAAGGCATCGCTGTGCACAAATGCTTGACGCAGGGAGCGGGTGAATTCGCTTACATCCCCGTAGCGATCCTCGCATTTCTTCGCCAGCAGCTTTTCCAGGATCGGATTGATCTCGCTTAGATCGCCGGAAAGCTGCGGAATCGGCGCGGTCAGATGCTGCATGCAAACCGCAATCGGGGTATCGCCCTGATACGGCGGCTGCCCGGTCAGCAATTCGTAAAACATGATGCCGAGCGAGTAAAGATCGGAGCGACCATCTACTTCGCCGCCGCTGACCTGCTCTGGGCTCATGTAGATCGGCGTGCCGACGATCATATTATCGGCCGTGATTCTGGTCTGGTCGGCAGTGAGTTCGCGGGCGATACCGAAATCGGTCAGCACCGGCACCTTGCCGCCGCGCATCATCACGTTGGCCGGCTTCAAATCACGATGAACGATGCCCTGCGCATGCGCTTCGCCCAGCGCTGCAGCCACCTGCACCACAATCGCGACTGCCTCGCCCGCTGAAATGCCATCGCGTAGATGGTCGACCAGCGTGCCGCCTTCGAGGTACTCCATCGCAATGTAGGCGATGTCGCCAACCCGGGCGATGTCATAGATACCGCACACGTTTTTGTGCGAGATCTTGGCTAGGGTCTTGCCTTCGCGCAGGAATCGCTTCTCTGTGCGCTCGGGGTCCGCCTCATGGGGTGAGGTGCGCAAGACCTTGATCGCGACCTTGCGATCGAGCGATTTTTGGATCGCCAGATACACGGTTGCCATGCCGCCGGAGCCAATCTCCTGCAGCATTTCATAGCCGGGTAACTCGATGGGATCTGTGTTCGACATGACCTGAACGCAGCGGCGGACTCTTAATGTTAGCGGAGGGGCAGCAAAGCGACTAGCCCACTGTTCTGTTGATTGCCCGACTGCGGACGCCCTTGCGCCCGCCTGACGCGACTTGCTACCTCCAATCCCCGTTCTTCACCTTCGGCACGCTCTTCGGATAGCTCTCATCTCGCGCTTTGTCAGTCAGCTGCGGAAATTCGATCGGCTTGGGTTCGATGTGCATGTCGGGGACATGGTCGAGTAGGTGGCGAATGGCGTCGAGACGACCCTGTTTTTGATCGTTCATGTTAACCAGGGCCCAGGGCGCATGCTTGGTGTGGGTGGCGCGGAGCATTTCGTCGCGGGCGCGGGTGTAGTCGGTGTATAGATTGCGCGAGGCGAGGTCGATGCCGGAGATCTTCCAGCGCTTGATCGGGTCGTCTACGCGCTCGGCGAAGCGTTCTTCCTGCTTGCTTTGGTCGCAACCTAGCCAATATTTGAATAGCAAAATGCCGTCGCGGACGAGTTGCTGTTCAAACACGGGGCACTCTTGTAAAAAGCGCTCGTGCTGCTCATCGTTACAAAAGCCCATGACCTTTTCGACGCCGGCGCGGTTGTACCAGCTGCGGTCGAACAGAACCATTTCGCCGGCGGCCGGTAGGTGCGACACGTAGCGCTGGAAGTACCACTGGGTTTGTTCGCGTTCGGTGGGCTTGCTCAAGGCGACCACGTGGCAGGAGCGCGGATTTAGGCAGCCGCTGATTGCTTTGATGGCGCCGCCCTTGCCGGCCGTGTCGCGGCCTTCGAAAACGACCACCATGCGCTTGCCGGTATGGCTCAACCAGCGCTGCAGTCGGTTCAGCTCAGCCTGCAGTGGTGCCAGGGCCTTCAAATAGTCTTTGCGCTTGAGTTTGGACATGCGGTCGATCCTGTTTTTCAGTCATGCTCAGCATAGCGCCAGCAAAACGGCCTGTCCCCAATTGAAAGCTGAAGTAAGAGGCGAGCTTGTGGTGGGATCTGCTTGATCGCACTCCTAGGCTCTTGATCGCCCAGCGACTTTTCCTCAGTCGGGTGTATGAACCACTACACCGCTCCCTTTTCTTGAAAAAACGACTGTGAAAAACCACTGGCCTACCATTGTCCTGCGCGAGCATCGCGCGAGTTCATGAAACAGCCGGGATAGATACTTGCAATGCTCCTGATAGCCCCGTTATGGTGCCGTTTCGCTGTCGCGGTCCAATCCCTTAAGTAATTGGTTTCCGAGGTTGAGATGGTTTCCAGGCTGGATTGTTTGAACCAATGGGTGGCTGCAGTTGCAGCCCATACGACGCCGGACCAGATGGTCTGGTGTGACGGTTCAGAAGAGCAGAGTCAGGCTCTCAAGGCGCAAATGCTGGCGACCGGTGAGCTAATCGAATTGAACCAGCAGACCCATCCAGGCTGCCTGCTGCATCGCTCAGACCCTGCTGACGTGGCGCGCGTGGAGCATCTGACGTTCGTCTGCACTAGTGATCGCGAAGCTGCGGGCCCGAATAATCACTGGATGGAGCCTGCCCAGGCGCACGAGAAAATCGACGCGCTGTTCGCTGGCTGCATGCGCGGCCGCACCATGTATGTGATTCCTTACTGCATGGGACCGGTGGATTCACCATTTGCCCGCTGCGGCGTGGAAATCACCGACTCAGCCTACGTGGTTGAGAATATGCGTTTGATGACCCGCATGGGCACGGCAGCGCTGGAGCGGATTGAGTCCGAGGGTGGTTTCGTCAAGGGCCTGCACTCGATCGGCGAACTTGATCCAGAGCGCCGCTTCATCATGCACTTCCCGGAAGAGCTGGCGATCAAGAGCTACGGATCGGGCTACGGTGGTAATGCCTTGCTGGGCAAGAAGTGTCACGCGCTGCGCTTGGCCAGTTGGCAGGCCCGTGAGCAGGGCTGGCTGGCCGAGCACATGCTGATCGTCGGCGTGCAGAGCCCGCAAGGCGACATTCACTACATCGCAGCCGCCTTCCCGTCGGCCTGCGGCAAGACCAATCTGGCCATGCTCATTCCGCCTCAGACGCACCCGGGCTGGAAGGTGTGGACCGTCGGCGACGACATTTGCTGGATGCACCCAGGCGAGGACGGTCGGCTGTGGGCGATCAATCCGGAGTCTGGCTTCTTCGGCGTCGCACCGGGCACGGGTGCCAAGACCAACCCGAACGCGGTGGCGATGCTCGACCACGATGCGATCTTCACCAACGTGGGCGTGACTGCCGACAATCAGCCCTGGTGGGAAGGCTTATCTGATCAAAAACCAGTCACCGATTGGCAGGGGCGTGACTACGATCCAGAACAGGGCCCGGCCGCGCATCCGAACTCACGCTTCACGGTGTCCATGCGCCAGTGCGCCAGTTTCTCGCCGGAAGCGGACAACCCGGCCGGCGTGCCGATTAGTGCGATCGTCTTCGGTGGTCGCCGCGCCTCGTTGGTGCCGCTAGTGTTCGAGGCGCGTGACTGGGCGCACGGCGTGCTGGTTGGCGCCTCGATGGCCAGCGAGACTACCGCTGCGGCAACCGGCGCTGTCGGCATCGTCCGTCGCGACCCGATGGCGATGAAGCCGTTCTGCGGCTACAACTTCGGCGATTACTGGCGCCATTGGCTCAAGGTAGGCGGCGAGCTAAGCAATCCGCCGCGCATCTTCCACGTCAACTGGTTCCGTAAGAGTGAGCAGGGCAAGTTCATGTGGCCCGGCTTTGGCGACAACCTGCGCGTGCTGCAATGGATGATTGATCGTTGTGACGGTCGAGCGCAGGGCCGTAGTGAGGCGATCGGCGTGCTGCCCACGGTGGCTGAGCTGAATTTGGACGGATTGGATCTGGACCCGGAGACGCTGGAACAACTGCTGAACGTTGACGCTGACGGCTGGCGCGCAGAAATGGGTGCTATCGGCGAATACCTCGCCAGCTTTGGCCAGCGCTGCCCCGAACAGCTTGAAGCCGAGCGTGAGCGTACCCAGGCGGCTTTAGGCTAAGTGCCAGCCAGTGGCTCTGAAAGTCTGGCATTGCGCCAGCTTCGAGCTGCCGCTGCCATCGGAGCACCGTTTTCCGATGGCCAAATACCGGCTGCTCTACGAGCGGGTAAAGGCCGTCGCGGCCGATCTGGGTATCGAGTTGCTGGAGCCAGCTCCAGCTAGCGATGAGATGCTGCAGCGGGTGCACTGCCCAAAATACGTAGACCGCGTCCAGAACGGCGGCCTAAGCGCCGCCGAACAGCGGCGCATCGGCTTTCCGTGGACCCCAGCGATGGCGGTGCGCAGCCGTCGTGTGGCGGGAGCGAGCTGCGCGGCGCTGCTAGCCTCGCTAGAGCACGCTGTGGCGATGACCTTGGCCGGCCGGCACTCATCATGCCAAGTGCGACCAGGGCGGCGGCTACTGCATTTACAACGACAGCGTCATCGCCGTGCGCAATGCGCAGTCCTTAGCTAAGATTCAGCGTGCGCTGATCATCGATTTGGACGTCCATCAGGGCAACGGCACCGCCGTGCTGACTCGCGACGATCCGAGCATCTACACCTTCGACATGTACGCCGCGCGCAACTATCCGGCGATCAAGGAATCGGTGGACCTAGCGGTGCCGTTGCCAGATGGCGCTGACGACGCGACCTACTTGGCAGCACTCGCCGAACATCTGCCGCGGGCCATTACCGCCGCGCGGGCCGATGCGGTGGTGTACTTGGCTGGCGCAGATCCGTTCGTCGAAGATCGTTTGGGCTATCTCAACGTGAGCAAAGCCGGGCTGCTGCAGCGCGACGAGATCGTGCTCAACGCCTGTCGATTAGCCCGGCTGCCGGTAACCGTTAGCATGGCCGGAGGCTACGCCGAGAAAGTCGATGACATCGTCGACTTTCACTTCAGTACGGTGATGAGTGCGGCACTAGTTGCCCTGGACTTTTGTAGGTCGTGCGAAGCCTAAGCGTGCCCGATGGAGAACATCAGAATTCGACTAGACCTGGCTACGGGCCGAAATCAGTGGCGGACACGCTTAGGCTTTGTCCGCCCTACGAAAGACTATCCCGAAAACTCAACAGTGGCCGTTGTAATCGACGGTGAGCGAGCGCAGCTATGCGACCCAGGTGGCTTTGCCGGAGGGCTATGAAGACTCCGAGGAGCGCTATCCGACGGTCCAATTGCCCTGGACTGCTGTAGGTCGTGCAAAGCCTAAGCGTGCCCGAAAAAACTTGAGGATTCGACTAGACTTGGCTACGGGCCGAAATCAGTGGCGGACACGCTTGGGATACTTGCACGAGTCTCTTTCTCGCCCTCTACTAGGCCCTGGGCCCTCCCCCCTGGGCCTTTTCTCCGCTCCATCTAAGCTACCCAACAATATTCACCAGCTTGTTCGGCACCACGATCACCTTCTTCGGTGTCCGCCCGTCCAGGTTTCGCCGCACCGCTTCGTCGGCGAGAGCGGCTTTCTCGACTTCCTCTTTGGGCGTGTCAGGTGCCATTTCTAGCCGCGCGCGCAGTTTGCCGTTGACCTGGACCACGATGGTCACCATGTCGCGCTTGAGCGCTTCGGGATCGGCTTGCGGGAAGGGCTGATCTTCGATCAGCGTCTCGCCGTGGCCCAATGCTTGCCACAGCGCGTGCGAGGCGTGCGGGGTGATCGGGTTAATCAGCAGCGTGATCGCCTCCCAGCACTCCTGTAGCAACGCGCGGCTTTGCGTTGAGCGATCTGCGAATTTCGAGATTGTATTGATCAACTCCATCACCGCGGCAATCGCGGTGTTGAAGGCGAAGCGCTGGCCGTAGTCGTTGCCGACCTTGGCGATGGTTTGGTGCAGAGCGTTGCGCAGTGCTTTCTGGTCGGCGTTGAGCGATTTCCGATCCCATGCCTCCACCGGTCCTTGCGCCAAGTGCTCGGAAACCAGACGCCACAAGCGGCGCAGGAAGCGTGCCATGCCTTCGACGCCGGAATCGCTCCATTCCAGCTGTTGATCCGGTGGTGCGGCAAACATGCTGAACAAGCGCACCGTGTCTGCCCCGTAAAGATCGATTAAGGGCTGCGGGTCAACGCCGTTGTTTTTGCTCTTGCTCATCTTTTCAGACGAGCCGATGACGACCGGTAGGCCGTCTGATTGCAATCGGGCGCCGGTGATGCGGCCGCGTTCATCGCGTTCGACGTTGACCTCGGCCGGGTTGTAGTAATGCCGGGAGTCGCTCTGGCCATCGCGATAGAATGTCTCGGCCACCACCATGCCCTGACACAGCAGGCGCCGTGCAGGTTCGTCGCTGTCAACGAATCCGGCATCACGCATCAGTTTGTGCCAGAAGCGGAAATACAGCAGATGCATTACCGCGTGCTCGATTCCGCCGATGTACTGATCCACCGGCAGCCAATAGTTGGCGCGCTCGTCGACCATTTTCTCGGCACCGGGGCTGGTGTAGCGGGCGTAATACCAGCTCGATTGCACAAACGTATCGAAGGTATCGGTTTCGCGCTCGGCCGTCCCGCCGCACTTGGGGCAGGTGGTCTTGCGCCATTCCAGATCGGCCTTGATCGGCGAGGCCACGCCCATGAACTTGACGTCCTCGGGTAGCGTCACCGGAAGTTGATCGGTCGGCACCGGTTGGGCGCCGCAGTCGCCGCAGTAGATGATCGGGATGGGGCAGCCCCAGTAGCGCTGTCTGGACACGCCCCAGTCACGCAATCGATAGTTAACCCGCGTGCGCCCGCAGCCATCGCGCTCAAAGCGCTTGGCCAAGCTGGCAAAGGCTTGATCGAAATCCATCCCGTCCAGCGGTCCGGAGTTGATGCAGATGCCGCGTTCAGTTAGCGCGCATTTGCTGGTGTTCGCACTGGCATCACTCGCAGATTCAATCACCTGAGTGATCGGCAGTTGATACTTGGTGGCGAACTCCCAGTCGCGCTGGTCGTGGCCGGGTACCGCCATGACCGCGCCGGTGCCGTAGCCCATCAGTACGAAATTGGCGACCCATACCGGAACTTCGGCGCCGCTGACGGGATGAATCGCGCTGATGCCCAGCGCCATGCCGCGCTTCTCCATCGTTTCCACGGTGGCTTCAGCGACGCCCACCTGTGCGCACTCATCAATGAATTCGCGCAGCTGCGCATTGTTCTGTGCCGCGGCCTGCGCCAGCGGGT
>QIMA01000543.1 GCA_003233535.1 Rhodanobacteraceae bacterium | reverse complement strand
GGCGTTGCGTGCGGGTGCGGCCTCACTGCTGTCGGCTGATCTTAGTCCCAGTGATGCTGGGCAGCGAATCCGTGAAGTACTTTCACCGCTGCCAGAGCAGCCATACCGCGTGCTCATCGTCGAAGATGATCGCGCGCAGGCACTGTTCGCCGAATCGGTGCTGAAAAAGGCCGGCATGGCCACATGCGCGGTGACCGACGCGCTGGAAACCATAGACAAGCTGGTTGAGTTCAAACCAGATCTGATTTTGATGGATCTGTATATGCCAAAAATCACCGGTATGGAACTGACTGCAATCATCCGCGAGCGTAGCGATTTCATTTCCACGCCAATTGTGTTCCTTTCCGGCGAGCAAGATTCGGAGAAGCAGTTCGAAGCGCTGGATGCCGGTGGTGATGACTTCTTGTCTAAGCCGATCCGGCCAAAACACTTGATGTCTGCGGTGGTGAACCGCGCCCGCCGAGCGAGGGCCCTGGCGGAGCGCACTACCGCCCTACCCAAAGAGCAAGAAACGGGACTTTACGAGCGCGCCCACTTGCTTGACCGACTGAGCGAAACTCTGGTCATTGATGATCTGCAGAAAGCGCGTGGCGCACTGCTGTTCATCGAGCTGGATCGGGCACGTGAATTGCGAGACAGCCTGGGTATGTTGGGGTATGAGGCGCTAACCAAACAGATTGGGGCAACGGTCGCTAGCTTTGCCGGCGCGTCGGACATTTGTTCGCAGGGCAGTGACAACAGTTTTCTGTTTCTCGCTCAAGATCGTCCCGAAGTCGAGATTGGAACGCTGGCCGGCGCCTTGCTCTCCGCCGTCGCCGCTGGCGATTACGCCAGCGGCGACGAGCAGCCCGCTATCTCGATAAGCGTTGGCGGGTGTTTGTTTAAGCACGGCTTTGCCGACGCTGGCGCGATACTTAGCGCGGCAGAGAAGAGCTGCGCTCAAGCGCATAAGGGCGATCAAACGGGGCAATTTGTACTGCATCAGCCGAGGGTTCGGAGCAGTGAAGATTCGGTCGCAGATGCGATCGCCGAAGCCTTAAAGAACGATCAATTTGAGCTGTTGTACCAGCCCATCGTGTCGCTACAGGGCGCCGGTGAGGAGCAATACGAAGCTTTGCTGCGCTTGCGTTCTGACGACGGCAGCAGCACCGGTGCGGCGGAGATCATGGCCGCCGCCGAGCCGGCTGGACTGGCTTTTGATGTTGATCGCTGGGTGCTCAAACGCGCGTTGATGACCATTGACGAACGTTCCCAACGCGGCAAGCCAGTGCGCCTGTTCGTTGCCCAGTCCGGGTGGAGTCTGGCCGACGAGACTCGCGCAGAGTGGCTGCAGCAAATGCTGGCTACGCGTCGGGTCGCGGCTGACAAGCTGGTTATGGAGTGCCGCTTGGCCGAGGCGCTGCCGCGATTGAACGAGGCCATGGGCTTTTTCCAATCGATTAGGGCACTGGGCGTGGGCTTGGTGCTCGATGAGTTTGAGCCGGACATGACCGCGCTGCAGATGCTCAGCTATTTGGCCGTGGATTCGATCAAATTGCACCAGCGCTACTCCGCACCGCAGCTCGATGATGCCACTGGCAACGAGTTGCGCGGCCTGATCAAAGCTGCGCATGCGGCCGATAAGAAAGTGATGGCGTCCAAGGTTGAGAACGCACAGTCTGCAGCGGCGCTGTGGACGCTCGGGGTGGACTACATCCAAGGCAACTTCGTGCAGCAACCGGGCGACGATTTGGGCTTCGATTTCAACGCTTCGGCGCTGTAAGTCGGCGTGCCGGGTCGGAACGACCCGGCATCAGAGGATTGCTAAAGGGGAAGGACCCGATATGGTAAGTCGCGCAGAACGCGCCGAGATCGAATCGAGGATTCGGCTACGTACACAGCGTGCCGAAGCCATGGATCTGGTCGAGTCGGTGGCACTTTGGTGTCTGGCGTCGATTCCGCTAGCGGTATTGATCGCGTTGACGGTTTCAAAGCTTGCGGACAAAGAGGTCCTGATCGTCTGGGTTGCCGCCAAGGTGGTGATGGGATTTATTGCGGTGTATGCATGGTCCACCCGCGATCGGTTAGAGCGCGCAACGCGCATCGCGCAGGTTGCGCTGATTCTCAGCGCCGTGTGTTGGGGTTCGTCGGGCATTTTGTTCGGCAGTTTTGATGACCCGAGCTACAACGTCCCGGTGCAGATTGCAGTTGCCGGCGCTGCTTGCGCAGCAGTGTGGCTGTTTGCTCGAGAGCTATTCATGATCTGCGGCGTCCTGGTGGTCATACTGGCGCCCATCTTGTTCCATCTGCTGCTCAGCTGGCGCGCAGATTTCGCCACCGCTTCGATCATTCTGTTCTTGGTCGTGGCGAACTTGTTGATCAGCCGCCGGAATGCGCAATACGCCGTACGCCCGCCAGAGCCCCAAGGCACCGGTGGTGAAGATAACGTTTCTGGCAACACCACCAGTGCATCCGGAGCCACCTTGATTGCCGTGCTTGAGGAGCAAGTGGCCGATCTACGTGGTGAGTTGGAGCGCCGGCGAAATTTGGAAGGCGAGATCAACGCAGCCAAACAGGCCGCGGAATCTGCCGCCATGGCCAAAGGCGAGTTCTTGGCCACGATGAGCCACGAAATGCGCACGCCGCTCAACGGCATCATCCCGCTGCTGGAGATTCTCCGCGACACACGGCTAGAGCCGGATCAGCGCGAATACCTCAACACTTCGTATCAGTCGGCGCGGCATTTACTGCGAATCATTGACGACATCCTCGACTACTCGAAGATGGAGGCCGGCAAACTCGATCTGGAAACTACCGGCATCAACCTGCGCGAGATCACTGATTCGGTCGTGCGATTGCTGGAAAAAAATGCCGAAAACAAGGGCGTGCGGCTTTCCTCCACGATCGACCAAGGCGTGCGGGTGGCTGCACGCGGAGATCCGGTGCGGATTCGCCAAGTGTTGGCCAACTTAGTCAGCAACGCCATTAAGTTCACCGAGAAGGGGTCCATTTCCATTCAGGTGTCTAAGCGTGGAGAAACGCGCACGCATTCCGAACTGCTGTTTGTAGTTCGCGACACCGGCGTGGGAATCGCGCCAGAAGTGGCCGAGAAGCTGTTCAGGCCGTTCTCCCAGGCAGATGCATCGACCACGCGTACGTATGGTGGAACTGGCCTGGGACTGGTGATTTGTAAGCGCATCGTTGACCTGATGGGCGGCAAAATTGGGCTCAAGAGTGAGGCGGGGAAGGGCTCCATATTCTGGTTCAGCGTTCCGCTGCTCAAAGCAATAGGCGATATGACCAGCGCCCGACGCAGCCTGGATGGCGCTCGCGCTTTGATCGTCAGTTCGGACAATCGATTGATACAGCGTTTGTCGACCTACATGCAGAGCTGGGGGATGGCGCAGCTGTCAACCAATACGACGGCCGACGCGATATCTAAGCTCAAGTCTTCGGCGACCTTAGGCGAGAGCTGGGCCTTCGATATCTGCATCGTGGACTTCAAGACCATGCGCAATACCGCCCCAGCACTGGCACGCAACGTCAGTCGTGAGCCGGTATTGGAGCGACTAAAGCTGTTGTATATCGCCGGTGACGAGCCGATTGCTGCAGACCTGACTCACAATGCCCGCGTAGAAGTGATGGCGGGCGGATTTAGCGAAGGCCAGGTTCAATCCAACCTCAGTAAGCTGCTGGAGATTGATCAGCCCGGTGAGAATCGAGTCAGCTTGCTCGAGCAGGCGCAGCGCTTGGGCGTGGATGATCGGATTGAAAACAAGCCAGCCGGACAGGTGGTCGGTCCGCTTACCGGACACGTACTGCTGGTTGAAGACAATCCGGTCAACCGACAGGTCGCGCAGAAGTTGTTGAGCTTGATTGGGCTGAGCTTTGACCATGCTGAGAACGGCAAGCTCGCCGTGGAGATGGCCGGCAGCAACCGCTATGACGCGGTCCTGATGGACTGCCAAATGCCGGTGATGGATGGTTATACCGCAACCCGCACACGGCGAATGCTGGAAGAGGGTCGGGATCTGGAGCGCCTGCCAATTGTGGCAATGACAGCCAACGCCATGGCGGGGGATCGTGAAAAGTGCTTGGCTGCGGGAATGGACGACTATTTGTCCAAGCCTCTCAACCGTGGTCTGTTGGAACAAACGCTACGCAAGTGGCTGCCAGGTGACGCGAAATCGAAGCAGGGAGCGAAGTCTGCGCCCGCACCGGCACCTAAAGCGGCAGTGCCCGAAGCGAAGATCACATCTGAACCGGTAAAGCTCAAAGAGCGCGGTGCTGCTATTGATGAGCAGATTGTCGCCGAACTGCTGGATGTCATGGGCAGCGAATTTACCTCGCTGGTTCGCGTGTATTTGGAGGACACGCCAAAGAGTCTCAAGCAGCTTAACGACGCGGCGCAAAATGGCGATGTCAGCGGCATGGTTGCACCGGCGCATTCGCTAAAATCCACCAGCGCGAACCTGGGTGCTATGGGTTTATCGGACCTAGCCAAACAAATTGAACACGGTGCCCGTCAGAGCGCGTTGCCAAACCCGGAAGAGCTGGCTCGCGCCGCCAGCACGGAATTCCAGCGCGCTGCCGATGAGCTTGAGGGTTTGCTGAGTCGGGCGCAGGGTTGAGAGCTAACCCGGATATTTCATGAACTCGCGCGATGATCGCGCGAGTTCATGAAATATCCGGGCTTAGCTTTTCTGGCCACGGGACCGCGATCTTTCAGCAGCCACGCTCGCGCCATTGCCTCAACCTTGGATGACTTAGACCTTCCCCTGCAGATACAGCGCTTCGCCCAGCTTCTCGACGAGTTCTAGCTGCGTTTCCAACCAGTCCACATGCTCTTCTTCAGATGTGAGGATGCTGCGGCACAGGTCACGAGTGACGAAGTCAGCGACCTTTTCGCAGTCCACAATGGCCGCCTTCAGGTCCGGAATAGCCCGCATCTCCAAGGCCAAGTCGCAACGCACGGCTTCGACCGGAGACTCGCCGATCATCAGCTTGTCGAGCTTTTGCAGGTTCGGTAAGCCCTCCAAGAACAAGATCCGTTCGATCAGTTGATCCGCGTGTTTCATTTCGTCGATGGATTCGTGATATTCGTGATCAGCCAGGACGCTGTAGCCCCAGTTCTTGAGCATCCGCGCATGCAGAAAATACTGATTGATTGCGGTGAGTTCGTTGCTCAGAATGCCGTTTAAGTGCTTGATAATGCCGCTGTCGCCTTTCATGCTCATCTCATCTAGTAGGAATGTCGACCATCATAGCTGGGCAGACAAAATGAAGTTGGAATGCGAACAAGAGCGATTCTTAAGGTCGGTTGCGCATCGCTTGCGCTGCAGTGCAGCAAAAAAGCATTAGGATGACAGCCCTGTCAATCAGGAGGAGAGGACGTATGAGGGAAGTGGAATTCGCCGAGCAGGACATGCCACTCAAAGAAGACGTCAGCCTGTTAGGCAGTTTGGTCGGTGAAGTGCTTTCCGATCAGTTGGGTCGAGAGTTTCTCGCCTTCACCGAGCAGGTCCGCACCCGCGCGATCGCTCGCCGCGAGTCTGGCCACGGCAATCTGGCGCCTTTGGAAGAACTGCTGAGTGGCTTGGACCTGCGCCGAGCTGGTGATCTGGTACGCGCGTTTTCCGCCTACTTCCAGGTGGTCAATATCGCTGAGCACGTGCACCGTATTCGCCGTCGCCGCGACTACCAGCGCGCCGGTGCTTCGCCGCAGCCGGGCAGCGCGGCAGACGTGTTGGGACGATTGGCAGAGTCTGGGGTCAGTGCTGAGCAGGTCGAACGCACGCTGAGCCGTTTGTGCCTGGAGCCGGTGTTCACCGCGCATCCGACCGAGGCGACTCGGCGCAGTATTTTGGAAAAAGAGCAGGCCATCGTCAGGCTGTTGGTTGCTCGCCTAGATCCAGGCCGTACGCCGCAAGAGGACGAGGCGGAGATCGCGCAGGTGCTCATGCTGATCGCCAGCACTTGGCAAACCGCCGAATACTCGCCGGTCCGGCCAACGGTTGAGGAGGAGCGCGAACACGTCCTCTACTACCTCGCCGACGTGATTTATCGCGCCGTGCCGGCCTGCTATGAGAATTTGGGTGCCGCGCTAAATAAAGCCTATCCGGAACACAGCTGGGAGCAGCTGCCGGTGATGATGCGCTTCGGTACCTGGGTTGGCGGCGACATGGATGGCAACCCGAACGTGGATGCCACCAGCGTGCGTGCCTCACTCAAGGCACAGCGCGAACTGGTGCTGCGCCGCTATCGGGTTGATGTGCAGTCGCTGGCGCGTCTGCTCACTCAATCGGTTACCCGAATTGCCATCTCACCCCAGGTGATTGATCGGGTGGAGGAATATCGTCAGCTGTTCGCCGAGGCCAGTGCGCAGATCCCGGCGCGGCATGCCGATATGGCGTATCGAGTGCTGTTGAGTCTGGTCGATGCGCGCTTGGAGGCCACGGTTGCCGATGCCGACAGCGGTTATGCCAGTCCGGAGCAGTTCCGCGATGATTTGAATCAGATTCGAGTCAGCCTGTATCGACACGGCGGTCGTCATGCCGGATTATTCCCGCTGCAGCGTTTGATCTGGCGAGCGGATACTTTCGGCTTCCATTTAGCAACGTTGGATGTGCGTCAACATGCGGGCGTCCATCGTGCCGCGCTGGCCGAGGCGACAGCAACCGATATTAGTGCCGATACACAGCGCAAACTGGTCTTGCAGTCGGTGCTCTCCGGTAGCGACGCGGTGGCTGAAGTTGGCGCCGGTCCTTGGCAGTCCACGCGTGACGTGATGAAGGCGATGGGTGATGGCCTGCAGCGCTATGGCCAGCATGCTTTAGGCCCGTATATCGTGAGCATGTGTGAATCGGCTGACGACGTACTCTCGGTGCTGGCGCTGGCGCGCTTGTCGAAACTGCTTAGTCACACCGGAACGGTACCGCTGGATGTGGTGCCGCTGTTGGAAACGGTCGGTGACCTCAACCTGGGGCCGAAGATTCTCGAACAGCTGTTCACCAATGAGCACTACCAGGAACACCTGCAAAGCCGCGGTAACCAGCAATTAGTCATGCTCGGCTATTCGGACTCGAGCAAGGATGGTGGTCTGGTGGCGTCGCGCTGGGCACTGTACCGCGCGCAGTCTGCGCTGAGTGAAGTCGCCGAGCGTTTCGGCGTGGAAATCGGGTTTTTCCACGGTCGCGGCGGCACCGTCAGTCGCGGCGGCGGCAAGACCGAACGGGGTATTCTGGCGTCGCCTCCGGGCGGTGCTGGACGACGTTTCCGGGTCACCGAGCAAGGCGAGGTGATCCATCGCAAATACAGCGTTCGGGCTATTGCTTTGCGCAATATGGAGCAGGCGCTGGGCGCGCTGGCACAGGCTGATCTCGCGCCGCCGCCGGCACCGACCGATCCAGATCATGCGCAGATTGCCCAGCTCATCTCGCAGACCAGCGAGGCTGCGTGGCGCAAGCTGATGCAGGACACCGAGGGCTTCACCGATTACTTCCGCGCCGCCACGCCAATTGACGTGATCGAGCGGATGAAGATCGGCTCGCGGCCCAGTTCGCGCAAGGCTGGTAAGTTCGCGATTGAAGACATGCGCGCGATTCCCTGGGTCTTTGCCTGGTCGCAGTCACGCCACGGCTTGACCAGTTGGTACGGCGTGGGTCATGGGCTGCAGGCAGCGATCGACCGCTATGGCCTAGAGCGGGTCCGTGCGCTGGCTAAGGAGTGGCTGTTCCTGCAGGTGATGGTGGCGGACGTGGAGATGGTCATGACCAAGGCCGACATCGACATTGCCGCGCATTACTCGGCCTTGGCCGGTCCGCTACACGACGATATTTTCCCGATCATTCGTCAGGAGTACGAGCGCACGCGGCGGACCTTGAGTGCTGTGCGCGGCGGCGCTGAAATGCTCGATTACGATCCACGGCTGGCCCGAATCATCCGCTTGCGCAATCCCTATGTCGATCCGCTGAGCGTGCTGCAGGTAGACCTGCTGGCCCGTTGGCGAGCCAGTGATCGCCAAGATGAACAGCTGTTTGCGGCGCTGGTGTCGACAGTGAACGGCATTGCTCGTGGGCTGCAGAACACCGGGTAGCTCCGCGCCGCAATGGGTTGTTTTGAGGTTTCCCACGTCCCCCCAGGGTAGCTCGTGCTTGTACCTCGCCTCGCAACCCTGGGAGGAACTACATCACCACATCGACGTTGACCACGCGTTGCGCGCTGCGGCCGAGATCATCGACCACGCGCAGCGTGTACTGTCCCGGCCGCGGTGGTCGCCAACTGCTGGCTTGGCTGGGATGGCTGCGACCTACAAAGCTGTCGTTGGCGAACCAGTACAGGGTCGCGGCGCTGGCGTCGGCATGTGCGCGCAGGCTGATCTGGCTCCGCGATGGCGCGCTCAAGCGCAGCGTGTAACTCAGTCCACGCTGTGGTGAGGCGATCGTCGGTGCCGTGCCGACTAAACCGCCCTGGCGCGGACAGTCCGGGTTCAGCGGCGGCTTACGCCGCGGTATGCCGGCCTGGGCGTAAACGCGAGCGAGCTCCGATGGCCAGAACTCGAAGACTTTGTAGCTGACCCGGGCGGGGTCATATGGACGGCAGGCGCTCAGTCCGGTTTCGGCATCGATCGCTACGCGGCGATGGATTTGGCTCACTTTGATCGGCGAAACGCCGGGAATAAACCAGGTGTCTCCGCGCTGCGGGCAGTCGGCGTTGGGTAAATCACCGCTGGCAGTGCAGACCTCGACGCGAGCGAGGTTTAGCGGCCAACGTCTGGGCGGCTCTGCCAGCGGCGTGTTGTTGGCTACGAGTGCATCGACCAAATCAAAAAATAGCGGCGCCGCCGCCGCAACGCCTATTAGCGCCGGGTTGCCTGAGCCGTCGAAGTTGCCGACCCAAACGACCAACACGTAGGGACCGACGATGCCCGCCGTCCAGGCATCACGAAAGCCCCAGGATGTGCCGGTCTTCCAGGCCACCGGCAGCGCCGCACGGCGAGTGGCGCTGGATAGATCGGGCCTGGGATTGGTGCGCAGCATTTGGCGAACCATAAACGCAGCTTCAGCGCTCAGGATCGGTGTTCCGGCGTCTGACGGTTGGTCCTGGCGATAGCGCAATGGGCGCAGCAATCCATCGTTACTGAGGCTTGCATAGAGTCCGGCTAGCTCCACCATGCTCACTTCGCCACCGCCCAGGACCAGAGCCAAGCCGTAGTGATCTCGGGAGGCCATCTGGCTAATTCCGGCCGAGCGCAAGAATTGATAGAAGTTTGGCTTATGCAGTTTGGCCGCCACCACCACCGCCGGGATGTTTCTGGAGCGCACCAGCGCTTGGCTGGCGGTGACCGGGCCGATGAAGCGGCCATCGAAGTTTTCCGGCGTGTACGGACCAAACGCAGTGGGCACGTCGCGTAGCACCGTCGCCGGGTGTAGCACGCCCTGATCGATCGCCAGGCCGTAGATGAAGGGCTTTAGCGTCGAGCCTGGCGAGCGCTTAGCGCGGGTGCCGTTCACCTGCCCGGCGATGTCAGCATTGTGCCAGTCGGCAGAGCCGATCATCGCGCGTACACCCATGTCGCGGGTGTCGACCAGCAATACGCTGGCATTGTCGAGCCCGTGTCGAGCCCGGCCGCGCAGGTAATTGTTGGTGCGTCGTTGGAGTAGCTGCTGCAGCGGCAAATCCAAGGTGCTGTAAGTGCGTGCGGGCAAGTGACGGTGACGCAACAGTTGATCAACCAAGTGCGGCGCGTGAAAGGGAAGGTTGCGCGTGCTGTTAAGCGCCAGGGGCAGTGCCAACTGCGCAGTTGCGGTCGGTTCAGTCGGAAAACTAGCCTGCCACTGCGTAAAAAGTAGTTGGCGTGCCTCAACCAGCGGTTTGCCCAACGTCATGGCACTGCCGTGAGCGCTGATCCGCCGATTGGGGTCTTGCGGCAGCACCGCCAGGGCCAGACTTTCCGCCAGCGATAGCTGGGCGGGCTGTTTGCTGAAATAGATAAGGCTGGCGGCGCCAACGCCCTCGATATTGCCGCCGTAGGGTGCGTAGTTCAGGTAGGCCTCTAAGATCTGATCCTTAGAGAACTGCGCCT
>QIMA01000198.1 GCA_003233535.1 Rhodanobacteraceae bacterium | reverse complement strand
GAGGTACAGCGCGAGGATTTCTTCCTTGGTGAGCGCATGCTCAATGCGCAAAGAGAGCATGATTTCCTTCAATTTCCGCTCAATCCGACGCTCGGGGCTGAGGAAAAAATTTCTCGCTAACTGCATGGTGATGGTCGATCCACCCGATCCGTACTCACCGCCAGAGCGCAATATCTGCCAGCCGGCACGCAGAATTCCTTGGTAATCGACGCCGGGGTGCTCGTAGAAGCGGGCATCCTCGGTGGCAATGAATGCTTGGCGCAGGCGCTCCGGTATCGCTTCAAAAGCTGCGGGCGTGCGTCGGGCCTCACCGATGCTGGAAATCAGCTTGTCATCCAGCGAGTAGATCCTAAGCGGCTGTTGTAACTGAACTTCCTTCAGGATCTCGACGTCCGGCAACTCAGGTTCGTAGATCCGATAGAGGGCCCAAATGGTGAGAGCGCCAGCTAGCGCAACGAAAAGCGTCGCGAAGACGCCAAACCAGATCAGCTTCTTAAACAAACGCACGGTAGGCAGGGTCGCAAGTGGCAAAAAGGATAGGGCAACTTAAGTATAGATGGTGGGCAGCAGACCGGCACCTGAACGCCTTAGCTGCCCGATATGTGCCCGATATGTGCCCGAAATGTGCAGCCGGCCACAACCTCAACGTTGCTCGGAGCTTAAGAATCGTATTTAATGTAGCGGGACATGTTTCGCTCGTAAGGTCTCGTCGCAAGGGGAAAAAGCACCGTGGGCCTGTTCACTCGCAAGTCACCACCATTGGTCGGCGTCGACATTAGTTCGACGGCAGTGAAGCTGTTGCAGCTTTCGCAGTCGGGCGGTCGCTTTCGCGTCGAGCACTACGCCGTCGAGCCACTACCGCCGAACGCGGTGGTGGAAAAAAACATTGTCGAAGTCGAGGCAGTCGGCGAGGCAATCCGTCGCGCAGTGCAGCGTTCCGGCGTGCGAACTAAGTTCGCCGCTGCGGCCGTCGCCGGATCCGCGGTAATCACGAAGTTGATTCCGATGCCGGCCGAATTAACCGAAGACGACCTGGAAGATCAGGTCACGGTCGAGGCCGCTCAGTACATTCCGTATCCACTCGAAGAAGTGAGTTTGGATTTCGAGGTTCTGGGTCCCGTCAAGGACAACCCGGATATGGTCAACGTACTGCTGGCCGCGTCGCGAACTGAGAACGTAGACGTTCGCCAAGCGGCGATGAACCTAGGCGGCCTGAGCGCCAAGGTGGTCGACGTCGAAGCGTTCGCCATGGAAAACGCCTTCAAGCTGTTGGTAGATCAGATTCCGTCGGGAAGAGACGGGCTGGTTGCCATCATCGATATTGGCGCCACCATGACCTCGCTGAATGTGCTGCGTAATCAACGCAGCATCTACACCAGAGAGCAGGTCTTTGGCGGCAAGCAATTGACCGACGAGGTCATGCGTCGCTACGGCCTGTCTTATGAAGAGGCCGGATTAGCCAAGCGCCAAGGCGGCCTACCGGAAAGCTACGAGATTGAGGTGCTGGAACCGTTCAAGGAAGCGATGGCCCAACAGGTCAGTCGCTTGCTCCAGTTCTTCTTCGCCGGTAGTGAATTCAATCGCGTCGATCAGGTCATTCTTGCCGGCGGCTGCTCATCGATTCCTGGGATCCAGGAACTGGTCGAAGAGCAGATGGGCGTGCCAGCAATGATCGCTTCGCCGGTGGCCAACATGTCGTTGTCACCGAAAGTGCAGGCGCAAGCACTGGCCGCGGATGCCCCGGCACTGATGATTGCCTGCGGGCTGGCCATGAGGAGTTTCGACTGATGGCACGCATCAATCTACTGCCCTGGCGTGAAGAGCGCCGCAACCAGCGGCAACAAGAATTCTATGCGCTACTCGGCGCAGTGGCGCTTGGTGCGGCCGGAGTCTTGTTGATCGTAACTTTGTTTCTGGGCAGCCAAATATCGCTGCAGGCCGACCGAATCACCACGCTGAAGTCGGAGATCGAGGAACTGGACGCCCGGATACTGAAAATCGAGGAACTCGAGCGCACACGATCGAGGCTCTTGCAGCGCAAAGCCATCATCGAAGAACTCCAAGCCAGTCGCTCACAAATGGTCCATTTGTTTGATGAGTTGGTGCGGACGATTCCCGAGGGCGTGCGCCTGGAGTCCATCAAGCAGGCCGGAGCGACGCTCACTTTGGAGGGGGATGCGCAGTCAAATGCTCGAGTCTCCGCTTACATGCGTAGTCTCGACGCTTCACCGTGGATGAAGGATCCAGATCTGCAAGTCGTCAGAGCAGATGATGAAAATCCGCGGGCCCGTTACACGTTTACGTTGCGGGTGACTCTGCAGAACCCGCTCGACCCGGATCCAGAAGAAGGCTCAGCCGAGGCTGGTATGGCCGCTGCAGGGGGTGCGCAATGAGCGTTGTTGACGAGCTACGCAGAGCAGATTTCAACAACCTCGGCGGTCTATCTGGGCCGGCGAAAGCGGTCTTTTGCACCGTCGTGGCCATTGTTATTCTCGCTGCTGGCTACTACTTCAAAACGAGTCCGCAACGCGATGAGTTTGATCGTTTGATCGCACAAGAGGGCCAGCTACGCGTTGAATTGGAAGAGAAGCAGCAGAAGGCTGCCAATCTCGAAGCCAATATCGAGCAGCTAGACCAAATGAAGCTCATCCTGCAGCAGATGTTGCGCAAGCTACCGAGCAAGACCGAGATGCCAGATCTGCTGGTGGATATTTCACAAACAGCGCTGTCGGCCGGAATTCAAAACGATCTATTTGAGCCCCAGCCGGAAATAGTGAAGGACTTCTACGCAGAGAAGCCGATCACGCTGCGCATGGTGGGCACCTACCATCAGTTTGGTGACTTTGTCAGTGGCGTTGCCTCTTTGCCTCGCGTGGTGATCTTGACCATGCACGACATTTCGCTCAAGCCAACCGTGCCCACGCAAGGTGCTGGTGCACGAAATATCGCCACCAATGGCGAGTTGACGCTGGAAGGGACGGTGAAAACCTATCGCTATCTAGATGACTCGGAAAGTTCGGACGATGTTGCCATCGGCCAGCCGGGAGGGTGATGAGATGATTCAGCGAAAAATGCTCAATCGATGGATGCGCATTGCCCTAACGGGACTGGTCGCAGCGATGGTCGTTGGCTGTGCGGAGAGCCGCAGTGAATTGGATCAATACATTGCCGAGGTGAAATCGCGCCCGGCAGGACCCGTTGATCCGCTGCCCATCATGAAGACCTTCGAAACCTTTCTTTACGCCGCCCACGACCTTCGGGAGCCCTTCGCCCCGATTAACGCCGAGGATGTGGAGAGTTCAGCTTCCGCCAATATTGCAGGTGTCGGGCCTCGCCCAGTACGCGACCGGCGTAAAGAAGAACTTGAAAGATTTCCATTAGATAGCCTCGACATGGTTGGAACTTTAGGAGCGGCAGATGACGGCAGCTTCGGCCTAGTTAAGGATCCGGACGGCGTTGTGCATCGCGTTTTGGCTAACAACTACATGGGCCAAAACGACGGGCGCATCACCGGTGTTTTTGAAGACAGAATCGAACTAGTAGAACTCATATCCGATGGCAATGGCAGTTGGCAAGAGCAGCCAATATCGATCGCCCTGGACGATGAATAAGCAGGTTGGGGGAAAGGCAATGACTACGGCTAATCAAGCACTGATGCCACACGGGTGCGCGCAAAACACGGCTAGAAATTGCCTCCTGCGGGCGGCAGTGATGCTGTTCGGGGCACTTGCCGTCAGCACGACATGGGCGGCCAATAGGCTCGAGACGGTAAGATTCGATCCGCTCCCGGGCGGCGACGTTCGCGTTGTGATGCGAATGGCCGAGGAGGGCGCTGATCCGCAGATCTTCACCACGGATGATCCGCCGCGAATCGCTGTCGACTTCGCCGACACGACAAACGGCGCCGAACGCAGCTTGTCGCTTAATACGGGATCGACCAAGGGAATCACCACGGTTGAAGCCGCAGGGCGCACGCGCGTCGTGATCGACCTGTATCGAAGCTCCTCATACTCAGCCGAGTTTGAAGGCAAAGATTTGGTGCTCAAGATCTCCAACGGTCTTGCTGGCCAGGTGAGCTCGCGGCATCCGCAGGATCCGCTGAAAGCAGCGGCAACCGCACAGACTCGCGAACTGGTCAAGGTCGACTTCCGCCGCGGTACCGCCGGTGAAGGCAGGGTAATGCTGCAGTTCTCCGAGCCCGGAGCCAGCGCGGATCTGCGCACTGAGGGCAATAAGCTCATCATTGACCTGCCGAATGCGGCAGTCGCCAAGGGTGTGCAGGAGCGACTAGATGTCGTCGACTTCGCCACTCCGGTGCAGGCGATCGAGATCAGAAGTCGTGCAGGCAGCGCTTCATTAACCGTGCTAACCGCTGGCGAATTCGACCAGCTTGCATACCAAGCCGGCAATGAGTATGTCCTTGAGATCGCGCCGAAACAGGTTGTGAAGGAGCAAACCCGCCGTCCCGATGAACCGCCGGTTTACAGCGGTAACCGCGTGACCTTCAACTTTCAAGACATTCCGGTTCGATCAGTGTTGCAGCTCATCGCCGACGTGTCAGAGCTCAATATTGTCGTTGCCGACAGCGTCCAGGGCAATGTCACTTTGCGCTTAGTCAACGTCCCTTGGGACCAAGCACTCGACATCATTTTGCAGGCGAAGGGCTTAGACAAGCGCAAAAACGGCACGGTGATGTGGATCGCACCGACGTCTGAGATCGCCGAACGCGAGCAGGCTCTTGAGGATGCGCGTATTGCACTCGACGAACGCGCCGAACTGGTTAACGAATTCATTCCGATCAACTACGGTAATGCGAAGGATATCGCTGAGCTGCTCACCGCCGATGCGCTGAAATCGCGTGGCGGTGGTGGCGGCGATTCTGAGGGCACTCAGAGTGGATTCCTGTCGTCACGCGGCAGCGTCACCTTTGACGAGCGCACAAACACGCTGCTGCTAAACGACACGCCGAAGATCGTTGGACAGATCCGAGAACTCGTTGCGCTGCTGGATCGTCCGGTCCAGCAAGTATTAATTGAGTCTCGAATCGTCGTAGCAACTGACGATTTCGCGAAAGAGTTGGGTGTCCGCTTCGGCTTGACCGGGGCTGAGGAAGACAGTGATCAAAACTTGGTCTCTATCGGTGGATCGCTAGCTGCGACTGATCGAATGAGCAACCTCGGACTGGCCAACCGTCTTGCCGGAAGGAGTACGGCCCTGCCTGTCGGAATCCCATCGCTGCCGCCGGGTGGAATCGCGGTTCCCTCTTTGAGTGATCGTCTTGCGGTCAATCTGCCGGTACTGGATCCTGCGGGCTCGTTTGGATTCACCGTGTTGGGGGCGGACTACCTGTTGGACTTGGAGCTATCCGCTCTGCAGACAGAGGGTCGCGGCGAGATCATTTCCAGCCCTCGCGTGATAACAGCGAGTCAGCGAGAAGCGGTCATTCGACAGGGTAATGAACTGCCCTTCACCGTTTCGACCATAGACGCGCAAACCGGCGCAGTCACCCAAAATGTGCAGTTCAAAGTCGTGGTTCTAGAGCTGAAGGTGACGCCGACGATATCGCCTGATCAACGGATCTTCCTGAATCTGGAAGTCACGCAGGATTCGGTCGCCGAATTCGCTGTGCAGGGGCAGCCGGCGATCAACACCAGAAACATCACCACTGCGGTGCTAGTTGATAACGGCCAGACAGTCGTACTCGGCGGGATCTTGGAAAGAGAGCGCCGGGAAGACGAGCGCAAAGTGCCGTTCTTAGGCGACATACCGGCAATCGGCAGGCTGTTCAAGAACAAGAGCCGCACGGATCAGAAAGATGAATTGCTGATCTTTGTGACGCCTAAGATCCTGCAGGAAAGTTTGCGTTAGGCCACACGGCAAGCCGTAACTGGCCAATGAACTCACAGAAATCGGAGAAACGCGTCATGGGTTCCCTGAAGAAATTGATAACCGTGCTGGGATTGTCAGCCGGACTGGCCGGTTGCGGCGGTGGCGGCTCTGATGGCAATGATAGCTTCGGACAGTCACAGCAAAGCACTATTGCAATCATTACCAACGTCACTTCCCTACCGCAGAATTCCGCCGGCTTTCCGGTTGAGTTGAACTCGCCCTACAGCGGGCAGGTCAACGTGCGGATTACTCGCCCAGACGGAACGGCGGTAGCGGAGGGAACGACCGTTAGCCTGCGTGTTAATGACGTCTTCGTTGCCGCTATTTCGCGCCTAGACGATCCGGAGACGCAGCAGATCAATGAGTTCACCACGCTGTTTGGCCAAGTGACGGCCGAAACGTCCGGTGGCCTAGCAACGTTCTTTGTGCACTCGCTGGTTCGAACCGGTACTGTACAGTTAACCGCATCGGCGACTGATCCGGAAACGCCAGGCCGCACACTGGAGGACGTCCACAGCGTACAGATTGTCCCAGGACCAGAACCATTTGAGCGCATTGTTATCGAGGCTTCTCGAACCGTATTGCCGTTAAATCTGTTTGCGGTGGGACCGTTCTTCGGTTCGCCGTTTATCAGCGAAGTAACGATCACGCGCCGTAGACTCACTGGCGACCTGATCACAGGTGCGACCGTTCAGGTAACGGTCAACCCGATCACAAATAGTGGGTTCTCGACGCTAGATGATCCTGCTACAGCCAATGTCAACGAATTCTTGAGCATCCGAGGCAGCGGCCCGGTCGACGTGGTTGCCGGAAAAGCCACGGTATTTCTGCATTCCACCGGTGAAGGACCAGATACCGTAGTTATGACGGTTACGGCCCAAGATCCAGATACCGGTGCCAACATCAGTTCCGACTTGAGTTTCACCATTAGCGCAGCCGTACCCGCGCTGCCGTCTGAGCTGACGTTCAGCACGCCTGCCCCCCCACTTTATATTCCGGAATCTGGCGGCAACGCGAATTACGCGATGCAGCTATTCGTTGCGGACGGAGCCGTTAGCGCGGTGCCAGATCCAGAGACCGCAGGTATCGCCGTGAACAACGTGCAGATTGAGATCCTTCAAGATGGCGCTGCGGGTGGTGAAACGCTGAGTGCGGTGCTAGCGGACGGCGGAACCACTGAAGGCCGCGTGGTCAAGACTCGAACTTTTGCGGGAATCGTGAGTGCCGTGTTCCGCGCTGGCACGCGACAAGGCACGATTGCTCTGCGAGCAACCGCTGACCGCCGCGACAACAATGTT
This sequence comes from Rhodanobacteraceae bacterium, assembly GCA_003233535.1. Lineage (GTDB taxonomy): Bacteria > Pseudomonadota > Gammaproteobacteria > Xanthomonadales > SZUA-5 > SZUA-5. Next base: position 3,000 of record QIMA01000198.1, on the reverse strand, counting down.
GACAACGGCATTCAAGACCCTGTTATCACGCAGCAATCGCTCACGATTTCAGATGGCCGCCTGTTCTCACTGCAAATTACCGTTCCAAACACCAACGCTCTGCGAATCAATCGAGTTAGCGGTGAGGTAACAACCGACGGAACAGTGCCTCCGGATCCCGACGGCACCTACAGTCTGACAGTTTCGGCTATCGGTACCGATCGTCAGGGTAACCCTGTACTGCCAGGAACACCCATCACCTTCGGCTTGGTGGATTCCCCGATCACTGGGTTCCCGTCGACCGGTGAGGGCACGTTCGCGATATCAGGCGGTGACGGCGACCCACTTGAGGGAGGCCGCGTGTTCACCGCGCCTAGTGGACAATTCACTACCGCGGGCGGTGGTGCTGGACCTGGCGATACGATTCTGGTGTTCGGCGAAGAGAGTTCAGGCAACCGCGATCTCGAAAGCGCACGGACGGTTGAGTTGGTCTCAAATGGCACCCGTCTCAGCACCACGACTGACTTCAACTTAAATGACGACACGGGTCAGAGCGTGGACAACGGCCCGGTTCTGCCCTATTTGGTCGGACGCGCCACCATCGGCAACATCACCTCGAGTACAGCAACCGACGAGTTGGGTGTCGCCAGCACGACTGTTAACTATCCAACGACGGCGTTGGGTCACGTGGTCGCGATTTGGGCGCGAGGGACCGGCGATACGGTGGGTAACAACGTCGAGTTGGTGACGGACGCGGAGGTTCTGGTTTACCCAGGTGCGGCAGATGCAAACTTGTTCGTCTCGCCGAGCGTTATTCCTGCTAACACAACCTCGCAAGTAACCATCTGTGTCTTTGACGCAACTTCGGCGCCGCTGCAAGGCTTCCCGATTGCATTCCAATTCAACAACCCACCCGCCACCGCTACGGTGGACGGGCAGGCGTTGAGCGGGGTCGTTACCGAGCGGACAGGAACTAGTGGCTGTACGACCGCATCAGTGACCACAGGCGGAATAGCCACGGGTACGATCATGCGTAGCGTGGTGTTCGCCGCTGGCAGTGCCACCGGTACGGTCAACATCGCCGGTCCCGAAAACAGCATCCTTCAGGCGTTCCCATCGTCCTTCATTGGCACCGGTGGACGTGTGACTCTGCGATTGGTGGACGGCAACGGACAACCGATTCCGGATGTCTTCATTACCGCAACCTGCGAGGGAGAAGGTGGTGCGGCATTCTTCATCACCGAGCCGCCTGGGATCACCGATGCGGATGGCTTTACCGATTCGCTCATCACCACTTCGGGATTGATCGGTGGCGCCGATGTTGGCAACGGTATGTGCACTTTCCGCGCATCCGCTGGTGAACCGTCTACGGTGGTGCAGTTCATTGGCATCAATATCTGTCGGTTCGCATTCTCGCAGGGCTGCTAGCGAACTAGCTACCACGTGACACCACAAAGGCCCCATTCCGGGGCCTTTGTGCGTTTTGACCAGTTGCGTTGAGCCGTTGTGGCTATGCCGTGTAGGCAGCCCAGTCGTTGCGAGGCAGTCTCGCAGCAAGTCGGGCGGAGCAATTCACTAGCTCCCTAACCGCTAAGAAATCTCCCTCAGTGGAGTTGGGCGACGGCGAGGGCTCACAAGCCACGTGAGGCGGATCGTTCGCCTTAGCCAGCAGTTCTAGAACATGTTCCGCCACACAAAATGCTAAGGTTGACCCTAGTCAGGGATGATTCTTCATGGCTGGATCGAAGCACCACTTTGCCGCAGGCGAGCAGATCTTTAGCGAGGGCGACCCGCCAACGGCTGCCTATGTGATCGACCAAGGTCGCGTCGAGGTTTATACCCATCACGGTGGAACCCGTTTGGTACTCAACTATCTGGGACCAGGCGATCTGCTAGGTGAAATGGCGGTCATCGATCGGGAGCCTAGATCGGCGAGCGCTAGAGCTGTAGGGAGCTGCGTACTGACCGAGATTCGCGAGGATCAGATTCAAGAGCGGATCGCCCAAACAGATCCGATTGTCCGCCTGTTGGTCCAAGCGCTACTAAAGCGCTATCGCACTGGACTCCGCGCCGTGCGTGATCGCGGTATCCCACTTCCTGAACCGATGTCTGATGCGCAGGAAAGTGCACCGGTCATGGACAAGTTCCGTTTAGAGGCGGAACTGATGGATGCCATTGGTAACGACGAGTTGACCGTGGTCTTTCAGCCGATCTTCGATTGTACTCGAGACGCTGTCGTTGGGTTCGAGTCACTGACTCGTTGGACTCATCCCAAACGCGGCATTATTTCACCCGCCGAGTTCATTGCGCTGGCAGAAGAAACGTCGCTGATATTGCCGGTTGGGCAATATGCGCTGACTAAATCATGCGAAACCCTGGCCCAACTCCACGACCAAGTGCCCGCGGAGATCAGTGAGCGATTGTGGGTGTCAGTGAACGTCTCCGCTCGCCAGTCCGTCCTGCCTGACTTCGTTAGCTTGATCATTTCGGTGATAGAGCGTTTTGGTCTCGCTGCTCGCCACTTCAAAGTCGAAATCACCGAGAGCCTGACTCTCGATTTCGAGCGTGTCTCGGTCATGATGGCCAACTGCAAAGAAGCGGGCATAGGCGTGTCGCTGGATGACTTTGGCACCGGTCACGCCAACCTTAGTCGGCTGCACATGCTCGAGTTCGATACGGTGAAACTTGATCAATCATTCGTCCGTCAGATGGTCGACAACCAGCGCTGCGCAGAATTGGTCCGGGGGATCATCAATATGGTTCGCGCGTTGGGCGCTGAAATCATAGCGGAGGGCGTTGAGACACTTGACCAGGCAAAACTGCTGCGCGACTCTGGTTGCCGCTACTTGCAGGGCTATCTTATCGGCAAGCCAATGGCAGCCGATGAACTACTTCCTGTTCTCAAGGCGAAGGGAATCTTCGATCGCTAACCCGGATATTTCATGAACTCGCGCGATGATCGCGCAGGACATTGATTGCCCAGTGGTTTTTCCGAAGGAGCGGTGTAGTGGTTCATACACC
>QIMA01000532.1 GCA_003233535.1 Rhodanobacteraceae bacterium | reverse complement strand
CGGTCGGCGCTCTGGGTCGATCAGCGCCAAGGCCTGGGGCACGGTCTGATTGAGATAGCGCGCGCCCTGACTGCCGCCCAAAACCAGCAGTCGGCGGCGGCCGGACTGCGCCAAGCCGCGCTCCCTCGGCGGGGCGGTAGCGAGAATCTGCTCGCGCACCGGATTACCCACTGGGGTGGCGCCAACCTTGCGTGCAAACGGACCGTCCAGCCCGCACAACCGGCGCTTGGCTAGACGCATCAAGACGCGGTTGGTCAAGCCAGGAATGCGGTTCTGCTCGTGGACCACGAGCGGCACGCGCAGCAGCCATGCGGCTAATCCGCCCGGCCCTGCAGCGAATCCACCCAAGGCCAACACGCTGCGCGGTCGGGTACGACGCAGCACACTGATCGCTTGCCTCACTGCGCGAAGTATCTGAAAGGGGGCGAGCAGCCAGCGCAACAGCCCTTTACCGCGTAGGCGCTGAACTTCGATGGCTTCGAAGGGCAGTTCGTGGCGCTTTACCAGCCCCTCTTCCATGCCCCCACGGGCGCCCAGCCATGTGACCGGTACGGCGTGCGTGCGCAGCGCGTCAGCTACCGCCAGCCCAGGGAACACGTGACCGCCGGTTCCGCCCGCCATGATCAACACCGGAGCGCTCACGGCTGCCCTGCCTTGTTGGGAGAACGTTTGCGCGATGCCGGTTCGGGATAGTCCATTTCCCGAGCAATACGGATCAGCACGCCGACTGCAATACAGCTCATCAGTACGCTGCTGCCGCCAGAGGAAACGAAGGGCAGCGTCAGTCCTTTAGTGGGAAGAACGCCCAGATTGACGCCTATGCTCACGCCGGCCTGAAGCGAAATCCACAGGCCAATGCCATAGGCGACCGAGCCGGCATAAACTTTGTCCGCCTCGTAGGCGGCCAGACCCAGCCGGAAGGCGCGTCCGGCAAGCACGGCGAACAGCCCAATTACCACCACTAGGCCGGCAAAGCCCAGCTCCTCAGCGATGACTGCAACAATGAAATCGGTGTGCGCTTCAGGCAGATAGAACAGCTTCTGCACGCTATCGCCCAGCCCCACGCCGAACCACTCACCGCGGCCAATAGCAATCAGCGCCTGAGTAAGCTGGAAGCCGTCATTGAACGGATCGGCCCAGGGATTGAGAAATGTAGTGAGGCGCTTAAGTCGGTAGGCCTCTAGCTGTGCGACTACAACAAGCAGCGGCAGTGCAATCAGGCCGATTCCGGCGAGCCGTCCGGCCGAAGCACCACCCAGCCAGAGCATGCCGACGACGATGCCAATCAGCAAAACAGATCCGCCGAAGTCCGGCTGCATGAGTAGCAGACCCACCAGCACGGTGACCACTGCTAACGGCTTGATGATGCCGCTTAGGGAGGTCTGAACCGACTGCTGATGGCGGACGAGGTATCCGGCGACGTACATGATCACGAACAGCTTGACCAGTTCGACCACTTGGAAGGTCGAAACCCCGAGGTTGATCCAGCGGCGCGCGCCGTTGATGCGCACGCCTATCCCGGGCACAAACACCAGCAGCAGCAGGCCGAAGGCCGCAAACGCCATCAGCGGCGAGAAGCGCTCCATGGTTCGCAGCGGGACGAACCAAATCATGGCCGCCGCGACGCTACCGAGGAGCAAGAAGAACGCATGCCGATTGAGGAAATACAGAGGGCCTACGCCGTGGCTTTCGGCGATCGAAATGGAGGTCGAACAGACCATCACTAGGCCGAGCATTGCCAGGGCGATGCTGGACATCACCAGCGTCGGGTCGGGCCGCGGTTGCCGGTTCACCTTGGCCAGTTTGGCTGGAAGCACGGCGGCCATGCCTAACGCACCTTCAGGGTCGCCAGACCCAGCAGCACCAGCACCACGCTGATGATCCAGAAACGGACAATGACCCGCGGCTCGGGCCAGCCTTTGAGTTCATAGTGATGATGCAGGGGTGCCATGCGGAAGATCCGCCGACCCGTGGTCTTGAACGAGGCCACCTGCAAGATCACCGACAGGGTTTCCAACACGAAGATGCCGCCCATGATCAGCAGCACGGCCTCTTGTCGAACAATCACGGCCACCAAACCAAGCACAGCGCCCAGCGCTAACGCGCCGATGTCGCCCATAAAGACCTGTGCCGGGTAGGTGTTAAACCACAAAAAACCCAAGCCCGATCCGGCCATGGCGCCACACACGATGGCCATCTCCTGAGCGCCCGGAATGCGCGGAATGCCTAAGTATTGAGCGAATACCGCGTGTCCACTTAAATATGCAAAAACGCCCAGCGCGGCGGCAACCAGGACCGTAGGCATGATTGCCAGACCGTCCAGACCGTCGGTCAGATTCACGGCGTTGGAGAAGCCGACGATCCAGAAGTAGGACAGGACTATGGCGCCGATGCCCAGCGGCATAACCGGACCGTTGATCAGCGGCAGGTAGAGCTCAGTGGCGGCCTGCGTATCGGCAGTGACATACAGATAGATCGCAGCAGCGGCGCCAAAGATCGACTGCAGCAAGTATTTCCAGCGTCCTGGCAAGCCGCGACTGTCTTTGAGGACCAGCTTGCGGTAGTCGTCGATAAAGCCAACAAGGCCGAAGCTCAACAGCACGCCTAGTGCCACCCACACGTAGCGATTGTGCAGATCGGCCCAAAGCAGAATGGACACGGCCAGCGTAACGATGATCAGCACACCGCCCATGGTCGGTGTACCGGCCTTAGACAAGTGTGACTGCGGGCCATCGTCGCGAATAGTTTGGCCGATCTGGCGCTCTGCCAAACGGCGAATGAATACCGGGCCCATTGCCAACGAGAGCGCTAGGGCGGTCAGCGCGCCCAAGATGGTGCGCAAAGTGACGTATTGGAGGACGCTGAAGGCGCGCACGTATTGCGCCGCCCATTCGCTCAACCAGAGCAGCATGCGGTTCCTCCTGCTTGGCAGAGCGCCTGGACAACTCTTTCCATGGATGCTGCGCGCGAGCCCTTCACCAGCAGCACCGCCTGACTGTCTCGCGCGTCCTTGTGCAGCGTCGCCACAAGTTCCGGAATCGCATCGAAACAACGACTGGTATCGCCAAACTCGCGCGCCGCGGCTGCGGCCAGGGTGCCCAGGGCGTAGATTCGCTCTACCCCCAAACTCGCCGCCTGTTCACCGACGCGCCGATGCATCTGATCTTGTTGCGGCCCCAGCTCGGCCATATCGCCGAGCACTAACCAACGCCGCGTAGCCAAGCCGGTGATCGCCTGCAGAGCTGCGTTAACAGATGCTGGGTTAGCGTTGTAGCTGTCATCGACCACGGTAAATCCAGCGCACCGGTAAAGCTCCAAGCGTCCTGCTTCGGCTTGCGCGGCACCCAGCCCTGCGGCAACGTCCGCTGCGCTTGCGCCAGCAGCCAGAGCAACGGCTGCTGCCGCTGCTGCATTGGAGCGATTGTGCGCACCCAGCAGTGGCAATCGGACCTCGAGTTGATCGAAAGCACCAGCGAGACAGAATCGCTGCGGATAGCCGTCCAGCTCATTACTGAGTCGCACGTCCGACTCAGCCGCACCGAACTCGATCCGCCGTCGATCAGCGGCCAGCTCGCGAAAGCGTGCTGCGAATGCATCTCCAGCGTTGATCACCGCCGTCCCGCTCTGACTGAGCGCCGCGTAGATCGCCCCTTTGGTTTCGGCGATCTGTTCGCGAGTTCCGAACAGTTCTAAGTGCGCATCGGCAACGTTATTGACCAGGGCAACGTCTGGCGTTGCGATTCGGCACAGATAATCGATATCGCCAGGCTTGCCGGCACCCATCTCCAGCACCACGTAGCGGTGCTCTGCGCTGAGCTTGGCCAAGGTCAAAGGCAAGCCTAGTTCGTTGTTGTAATTACCCGCAGTAGCGAGCGTCGGCGCACGCTGACTGAGTATCAGCGCCACCAGATTCTTTACCGTGGTTTTACCGTTGGAGCCGGTGATAGCGACCACTGTCACCCGATGCCGACGCAGATGCGCAGCGGCAATTTTCCCGGTAGCCAACTGCACGTCGTCGACCCGCACCTGCGGCAATGGATCGGCAACGTATCGGTTCACCAACGCCGCTGCGGCGCCGCTTTTTCTGGCCTGGGCGACGTAGTCGTGACCGTCCACGTGCTCGCCAGGCAGCGCCAGATAGAGCTCACCGGGCGCAAGCTTACGGGTATCGATACTGAGCCCGCGAACCAGCACGTCATCGCCGCGCAACTGGCCACCGGTCCAGTGTTCGAGTTGGCTAGTGCGCGCCGTCAGCATCGATTGTGCTCCAGCCAGCGGCGGGCGACATCAGCATCGTCAAAAACGCGCTTTAGTCCCGCGCTTTCTTGCGTGCGCTCGTGACCCTTGCCGGCAATAAGCAGCAAGTCCCCGTTTACGGCGGTTTCCAGTCCAGCCGCAATGGCCTCGGCGCGATTGTGAATGACGCGCACGTCGGTCGGCCGCTCACATCCGGACAGTATTTGTGCGGCAACCGCCTGCGCCGATTCGCTGCGCGGATTGTCGTCGCTGACGATCACCTGATCGGCCAGTGACTCGGCAATTCGGCCCATCGGCGCGCGCTTGCCCTGATCGCGATCACCACCGCAGCCGAACACCACGCGCAGCGTGCCGCTACAGTGCTCTCGCAGCGCACTCAGCGCCTGTTCCAAGGCCTCTGGGGTATGTGCATAGTCGACAACCACGGCGCCGCGTGGCCCCGCGTCGATCCACTGCATGCGTCCTGGGACGGGTCGTAACGCCGCCAAACCTCGAGCAACAACATCCATGCTGTGCCCGAGGCCCAACAGCCCTGCCGCTACACCCAGTGCATTGTGCAAGTTGAATTGACCCAGCAGCGGCAGCTCGATGCGCCGCGTCTGATCCTGGTAGTGCAAAACGAAGCTCATTCCATGGCTGTTGAGAGACGCCTGCGTGGCTCGAACGTCTGCACCCGCCAGCTTGCCGTAGCTGAGCTTGCGCGCAGCGTTAGACATCGCCAGGAGTCGCCGTCCCGCCGGGTCATCCGTGTTGATGACCGCCAAGTCCAACGCTGGCCGTGCGAACAATCGAGCCTTAGCCTGGAAGTAGTCCTCCATGTCGCGGTGATAATCGAGATGGTCGCGAGACAAGTTGGTGAACAGCGCCATGCGGAATTGGAGCCCATCCACGCGCCCTTGGACGAGCGCATGCGAGGACACTTCCATCGCCACGCAGTCGGCGCCCGCGGCGACCATGCTGGCCAGCCAACGTTGCGTCTGGGCAGCATCGGGCGTCGTTCGTTCAGCGCTTTTCAGGTCGCCATACAGGCCGCTGCCCAATGTGCCTTGAGTGCCCACTCGATGACCGATAGCGGTGAGCGCCTGGGCAACAAAGTGCACGCTGGAGGTCTTACCGTTGGTCCCGGTAACGCCAACCACGTCGATTCTCGACGACGGCTGCGCGTAGACCAGGGAGGCCAGATGACCGCTGCGCTCGGCCAAGCCGGGCACCTCTATTAGCGGGATTCTGGCGTCATCTGGGAGTACGCCCAGTCCATCATGGAGTACCGCTGTGGCGCCACCAGCCTCGGCTTGTTTGACGAACCGGAGTCCGTGTGAACCGGCCCCGCGCAGCGCAACAAACAGATCGCCAGGCAGCAGCGCGCGGCTGTCCATGGCCACTCCGGTAACCGCGATGGGCGGCACGCCCTGATCTCCGGCAACTAGCAGACCGGCTTGATCCAGCAGCGAATCTAAGGATTGTGTGCGAACCGCGCTCACCGCTCCACCGGCTCGGCTACAGGCTCGTCAACGGCAGCCACCATCGTCTGCGGCCAGCCGGGCGAAGCGTTGGGCGGCACGTTCAACAAACGCAGTGCGCCGCCAACGACGCGACTAAACACCGGCGCCGCAACGGTACCGCCGTAGTAAGAGCCCGCTCTCGGGTCATGAATAACCACCACGCAAGCCACCCGCGGATTCTGCGCCGGCGCGTAGCCGGCGAACACCGACATATACCGGCTTTGATAGGCACCACCAGCGATCTTACGGGCCGTTCCGGTCTTGCCTGCGACGGTGTAGTGCTCGACGTTGGCGCGTGTCGCCGAACCGCCTGGAGCGGTCACGGTCTCGAGCATCTGCGAAACCTGCGCCGCCAAGTGCGGATCAATCACCGCCGATGAGGGCGTGTCGGCGCCATGAACGAAGCTGGGCGCGCGCATGCGCCCGCGGTCGGCCAGGGTGGCAAACGCCTGCGCCAACTGCAAAGCCGTTGTCGACAAGCCATAGCCATAGGAAATCGTGGCTTTCTCGACCGGCCCCCATTGCTTGGGTGCGGACAAGACTCCTGCAGCTTCACCAGGGAAACCGGAACCGGTAGCTTGGCCGAAGCCAAAGCGGTGGAAGATGTCCCAAATGTGGTCATTGGACATCCCCTGCGCTAGCCGGGTGGCGCCTACGTTGCTGGACTTGGCCAAAATCCCGGCCAAATCCAAGCGTCCATAGGGACGAATGTCTTTCACCACGTGATTGGCCACTTGCAGCGTCCCGGGCGATGTATCAATCACCGTGTGCGCTTGGAATTCACCACTTTCTAAGGCCGCTGCAACCGTAAATGGCTTGATAACGCTGCCCGGCTCGAACACATCGGTCAGGGCGCGATTGCGCAGGTTGGCGGTGTCTTCGCGACGCCGACTGTTCGGGTTGAAAGAGGGCTGATTGACCATCGCCAAAATTTCGCCGGTACCCACTTCCAGCACCACGATTGAGCCCGAACTTGCACGGTTCTGTGCCATCGCAGCTTGCAGCTCACGATAAGCTAGGTACTGCAGTCGGCGGTCCAGACTGAGGATTAAGTCACCACCCGGCTGGGGCGGCGCGACCTGTTCGACGGTATCCACTACACGACCGCGGCGATCCCGAATAACGCGTTTACGACCAGACTCACCGGCTAACCAATGGTCAAAGGCCAGCTCTATACCTTCCTGACCACGGTCATCAATGTTGGTAAAGCCGAGCACGTGCCCAAACACTTCGCCGCCTGGATAGTAGCGGCGGAACTCGCGCCGCTGATTGACCCCTGGCAGGGCCAAGTCCAGTACCCGCTGCGCTTTCTCAGGGCTCATGTGGCGCTTCAGGTAGACGAACTCTCGATCGCGATGCTGCTCTTGCTTTAGCTTGTCCAACAACGCGTCTGCATCGATGTTCAATGCATCGGCCAGTTCTGGCAAGCGGTCCAGCGACTCCAGCAGCTTGCCGGGATCCGCCCACAAAGAGACTACCGGCGTGCTAACGGCAAGTGGTTCACCATTACGATCGGAAATGTTGCCGCGATAGGCCGGAATCGGCACTTCGCGGAGATAGCGGGCGTCGCCCTGATCTTGATAAAAATCCTTGCGTAACACCTGCAGATCGATGGCGCGCGCGAGCAGCCCGCTGCCGGCCACGCCGAAGACCAGCAGCACACCATACAAACGCAAGCGCAGATTTACTTTGGGAGCACGATTTCGGCTCATGGCAACACTCGGCGTTCGCTGGGCGGGGTGAAGCGCATACCCAAATCTCGGGTAGCGACCTGTTCAATTCGATGTGGATCGGCCCAGGTGGCCTGCTCCAACTGCAGTCGGCCCCACTCAATGTTTAGCTCGTCTCGCTCGCCGACTAAGCGCTCCAGCACGGTGAACTGCGTGCGGCTGTCATGGCGGGCGACAACGACAAAAATCGCGCTGCCCAAAACGGCCAACGCCAGCAACCCGGTGAGCGCGATTGCGAGCAGTTTCATCGCACTCGCTCCGCGACGCGCAAACGGGCGCTGCGAGAGCGAGCATTGACGGCGAGTTCACTGCGCTCGGCACCGAACTTGCCGAGCAGTCTCAGTTCGGGGATGAATTCGTCGTCCAGCTGCGGGCGCCGACGATCGGCCGGCGGCGCTTTGGCCTTACCGTGCATGAAGCGTTTCACCGCGCGATCTTCCAACGAGTGGAAGCTAACGACCGCCAAACGACCTCCCTGCTCCAAAACTTCGAGCGAACTATTCAGCCCGCTTTCCAGTGCCCCTAGCTCGTCGTTGACTACGATCCGAAGCGCCTGAAAAGTCTTGGTTGCCGGATGCGTACGACCTCGGCGTGGAATGACGCTGGCCACCAAATCGGCCAATTCCAGCGTGCGCAGCAGCGGCGTATGCGATCTTTGCGCAACAATCAGTTTGGCGATGCGCCGCGACGCCCGCTCATCACCATAGTGGTAGAGGGCATCGGCAATCTCCACTTCGTCCGCGCTTGCTAGCCAATCCGCAGCGCTGACTCCGCTGCGCGGATCCATGCGCATGTCCAGGGGACCGTCCTTATTAAAACTAAAGCCACGCTCGGCTTGGTCGAGCTGCGGCGATGAAACGCCGAGATCGAAAAGCACGCCCGAACAGCTTTCGGCAGCCAAGGTAGGCAGCAGTTCGGCGAAGTTGCCGTCTAGGGCAGTCACACGCAAATCCTCTTTAGCGAGTTTGCGTGCGGCCTCTAGCGCCTGTGGATCGCGGTCTATGGCGAACAACTGCGCTTTGCTGTGGAGTTTGCGCAACAACTCCCTGCTGTGCCCGCCACGCCCGAAGGTACAATCGATGTAAGTTCCATCCAATCGTCCACACCAACCCTTCAGCACTGCTTGCGACAGTACCGGCAGGTGCGCATCTGTATGCGTACCTGTGGCCAATGCGTCAGCGGACCGCGCAGACATCGGTTTGCAACACTCCTCTAATCAGAAGCTCAGGGACCGCATCTCCTCGGTCGTTTCTGCTTCATTAATGGGTTGCTCGAGCAAGGCACGCTGTGCCGCCTCGTTCCACAGCTCGAACTTGGTACCCATTCCCAACAGCACCGCCTTTCGTTCAAGCCCGACCACCTGCCGTGCGCTAAGCGGCAGCAGCAGCCGCCCCTGCGCATCCAGATCCACGTGTGTCGCTGCGCCCACCAACTTGCGCTGCAGTTCGCGATGAGCGCGCTGGAAGCTCTTCAGCGCCATCACTTCATCACGGACCCTCTCCCACTCGGGAACAGGGAAAAGCAGTAGACAATGGGTTTCGAAAGGGTTGTAGGTCACCACCATGTGACCACTACAAACTTCAGACAACGGCTCCCGATGGACCGTCGGCATCGCCAGCCGGCCCTTGTCATCGATCGATACGTTGGTCTCGCCGTAAAACATGGCTTTCCACAAGGATCCATTTATCTCCACATTTCGCCATTCTATCCCACTTTCCCTCCCAGCACACCCAACGCCATTCACAATTCTGTAGGCTGGTCAATAACTTAAGACAACTTCTAGGTTAGTACCGTAAATATATAATTTTGTTGATATTAAGGCTTCAGAGAGTGACAAAAAGGGGCTCGACAACGCACATTTTGTCAACGCACCGGAGATGAGCGAACGAACAGCCAACGCTTGGGGCTGTCTGCTAAGGGTCGAAAAAGCGGAGGAAACACGGGCGTAATACCGTCGCGCCACACCGACCGATTGGCTCGACGGGCAATGACCGGCAACAGATGCGGATGCGGATCCTGAGCCTTGCGGCTCAGGATCGAGATCGAATCAATCGCTGAAGGGATCTTCCATCCCGTCGCAGTACAGTCCGATCGGGTCGCCATCGGTGCTGGCGTTGTTGCCCAGCTGCGGATCCGTAACGCCTGTAGGTGCCTGCACGGTGACCGTGTTGCTGACGACGATTTCCGGCGCGCGCTGCACATCTGCGCTGAGGCTGAATACCGCCGTAGCACCGCTGGGCAGATTCACTAGAGTGTCGATGTTGCCAGTACCGCTAGCGACACAGCTGCCGCCACCAGTGGCAGTGCAGGTCCAAGCGGCGTTGCTCAGACCGGCGGGAATAACGTCGGTAACGCGCGCGTTGGTGACCACGTCGGGTCCCAAGTTGCTGACTTCGATCCGATAAACGGTGCGGTTACCGCCCGGCAACACGCAGCGGTCATTGAGTTTAGTCACGCTCAAGTCTGCGCCACCATCCAACACCTGCTGAGTGGTCACTGCGCTGCTCGGATCAAAGTCCGCATCGCCGGGGTAACTCACCGTTAGCGTGCGATTACCGGCGGTCTTGATGCTGATCTGGCAACTGGTCGCCGGCAGCGTGGCCTGACAAACGTCGATACCGTCGCTAACTATCACCGTGCCGCTCGGCACACCAGCACCTGGAGCCTGCACGCTAACGGCGAATGCCACCGTTACAGAAT
>QIMA01000165.1 GCA_003233535.1 Rhodanobacteraceae bacterium | reverse complement strand
AGTGGTTCATACACCCGACTGAGGAAAAATCGCTGGGCGATCAAGGGCCTAGCGAGGGCGCGTGAAGTTTATGAAATATCCGGGCTAGGTTAGGAACGTTCCCGTTTCAGAAGCGGGGTTGCAGTTGCTTTTCTTGCCACTGGAACTGGCTACTGGCACTCGCTCTCACCTGCTACCATATCCGGCTGACTTTTAGAACTGCACACTGCGGAGCCAACAATGTCACTTGCCGAACTACATCGCGACGCCAAAAACCGCATGGGGAAGAGTGTCGAATCGCTGCAGCTCGCTCTGGCGAAGCTGCGCACGGGCCGTGCTCAGGCATCTCTACTCGATCACATCAAGGTCGATTATTACGGCCAGGATGTGCCCGTCAGTCAGGTGGCGACAGTGGCAGTGACTGATTCGCGCACAATCACGATTACGCCGTGGGAAAAGAACATGGTCGCGGCGGTAGAAAAGTCGATTCTAACCTCCGATTTGGGCCTTAACCCGAATACCGCGGGTACCGTCATTCGCATCGTTCTGCCGGCGTTGACCGAGGAACGTCGCAAAGACTTGGCCAAAGTGGTTTCGCACGAAGCCGAGAACGCCAAAGTGGCAGTCCGCAATATTCGCCGAGACGCTAATACGCACTCCAAGGACATGCTTAAGGCAAAAGACGTGACCGAAGATGAAGAGCGTCAGGCTGAGGGTGCGATTCAGAAGCTTACCGATCAGTTTGTCGCCGAAATCGACGTAGTCGCCAAGGCCAAGGAAGACGAGTTGATGGCGCTATAGGGAGCGTGAGCTCAAGCGTGACGGCATCGGCCGAGAGCAGCAGTGAACTAGCCAGATTGCCGCAGCACGTTGCGGTGGTCATGGACGGCAATGGGCGCTGGGCAGAACAGCGACGACGGCCGCGACCCTTCGGCCATCGAGCCGGGGTCAAGGCCGTGCGTGGGATCATCCGTGCTTGCGTGGCCAAAGGCATAGGCGCGCTGACGCTATTTGCCTTTAGCAGCGAAAACTGGTCCAGGCCGCGTTCGGAAGTACGCAGTTTGATGGACTTGTTTCTGCGCTCTTTGCGCCGCGAAGCTAGCCAACTGTCCGATAACGGCGTGCGCCTGCGCTTCATTGGTGATCGGAGTCGATTCAGCGCCGAGCTGACCAAGCTCATGCACGACGTCGAGTTACAAACGCAACATAATGCCCGCCTGCATTTGAATATCGCGATCAACTACGGTGGTCGCTGGGATATTGCCGAAGCCGCCCGAAAATTGGCGCTGGCCGTGCAGCGCGGTGAGCTAGCAGCTGAGGAGATCGACGTAGAGTGCTTTGGGCAAGCGCTAAGTCTGTCTGACTTGCCGGAACCCGACCTGCTCATCCGCACCGGCGGCGAGCATCGGATTAGCAATTTTTTGCTTTGGCAAATGGCCTATACGGAGCTGCACTTTAGTACCGCGCTATGGCCGGATTTTGACGAAGCTGCGTTTGCTTCCGCGCTGGCCGATTTCGCTCTGCGAGAACGCCGCTTTGGCAAGACCAGCAAGCAGCTGGCGCCTGATGGGAAAACGGAGGGCGGATGAGTATTGCTGCTATGAGCAGTCTGCAACAGCGCATTCTGACCGCCCTGGTGCTCGCCCCGCTGGCGATTGCCGGGGTGCTGATGTCCAGCAGCTTCGGTTTTTCAATCGGCTTGGCACTGGTGTTCGCTCTGGGGCTGTGGGAATGGAGTCGGCTGATAGGCTTGCGCCAACGGCGCATGCGCTCGGTGTTGGTGCTAACGAATTTGGGCGCCATGCTGATCCTGGCTTGGCTGTTCCGCGGCCGTTCGGCAGAGCTGCTGCCGCTGGTGTTCGTCGGCGTAGGGTGGTGGCTGATTGCCTTGCTATGGCTGCGCTCGTCGAGTTTCGGGGGCGCAGACACGGCGCACAGCCTGGAACTGAAATGGCTGGTGGGCTCGTTAGTGACGATTCCCGCTTGGGCGGCGGCTTGGGTGCTGCACGGCCAGGGCGAATTGGGGCCGTGGTGGACGCTGTTCGTGGTGATGCTGGTCTGGGCAGGCGACGTCGGCGCCTATTTCTTTGGTCGCCGCTTCGGTAGCGTCAAGCTGGCACCGCAGATTAGCCCGGGCAAGACCCGTGAAGGCGTATACGGTGAGCTGTTCGTTTCCGCGCTGTTTGCTGGTGCGGCCGGCTGGTGGCTGTTAGATGGTAATCGTCAGGCGATCGCCGCACTCGTTGGTTTGTCCCTGGTAACGGTGATTTTCAGCGTAGTCGGCGATTTATTTGAGAGCCTGATCAAGCGTCAATCGAAGAGTAAAGATTCCGGGGCGCTATTTCCTGGCCACGGCGGCATGTTGGATCGTTTGGACAGCATGTTTGCGGCCTTGCCTGTGTTTGTCACTGGGCATTACTGGCTGCGCTTGTGAAAAACGTTTGTATCCAAGGGGTTACCGGTTCAATCGGGAGCCAGACCCTGGCCGTGATCGATTTGCATCCGCAGCGTTTTCGGGTGACTGCAGTGAGCGCGGGGCGCGATGTTGCGGGTCTGGCCGAGGTCTGCCAGCGCTACTCTCCGCGCTGGGCCGTTATCGCCGATGAGCGGCTATACGTCAGCGCCAAGGCGCAGGTCGCCCAGTGTGCGCCCGATACGCAAGTGCTAGCGGGGCCGAGCGCCCTGTGTGAGATCGCGGCTCTGCCTGAGGTTGATGTGGTTGTTGCCGCCATCGTCGGTGCAGCCGGGCTGCCTTCTACGCTGGCCGCTGCTCAGGCCGCGAAGACCTTGCTCCTGGCGAACAAGGAAGCGCTGGTGATGGCCGGTGAGTTGGTCTTGGCTGCTGCAGCGCAGTCCGGGGCCAAGCTGCTGCCTATCGACAGCGAACACAACGGCTTGTTTCAGTGCCTGCCAGACGGGCTAGCCGATCCGGCGCGCGGTGTCGACAAGCTGTGGCTGACAGCCTCTGGCGGTCCTTTTTTGCGCTGGTCGGCTAGGGATATTGAAAACGCCACGGTGGCGCAGGCGGTGGCACACCCGAATTGGGATATGGGCCGTAAGATCTCGGTCGATTCCGCCACGCTAATGAACAAGGGTCTGGAGGTTATTGAGGCGCAGCGCTTGTTTGGCTATGCCGAAGACCGCATTGGTGTGCTGGTCCACCCGCAGAGCATCGTGCATGCGCTGGTGGAGTACTGCGATGGCAGTTTCTTGGCTCACTTAGGGTCTCCTGACATGCGCACGCCGATCGCTCACGCGCTAGGCTGGCCCGACCGCATAGACAGCGCGGCCCGGCATTTGGACCTAGCTAGTTTGAGTCAGCTGCAGTTCGAAGCGCCCGATACGCAGCGCTTTCCCTGCTTGGACTTGGCCTACCAGGCGCTGCGCGATGGCGGTAGTGCGCCGATCGTCCTGAATGCCGCCAATGAAGTCGCGGTGGAAGCTTTTCTGAACGGGGGTATCGGATTTGGCTCAATTTCGACGGCTGTTGCGGAGACTTTAAGGCAGTTGCCGGTATCCTCGCCCAGCGATCTAGAAACTGTGCTGGCAGTTGACGCCGATGCTCGGCGCCACGCGCAGGCTGCGGTAGCCAGTTTCGCCCGCTAATGATGCCCACACTGGGGCACGGATAGGAGCTCGTTGAGTAATGGAAATACTTGGATCGGCCTTTTGGTTCTTGGTTGCGGTCGGCATATTGGTGACCTTCCACGAATTCGGCCATTTCATCGTTGCTCGCCGGATGGGAGTGAAGGTGCTTCGCTTCTCGGTCGGCTTCGGTCGGGTGCTGTGGTCACGTACCGATCGCTACGGCACTGAGTTTGCAATCGCCGCCATTCCGTTGGGTGGCTATGTCAAGATGCTCGACGAGCGAGAATCCGACGTTCCCACCGAACAATCGCATCTGGCCTTCAACAACAAATCGCTGGGCGCGCGCTCGGCGATCATTGCCGCAGGCCCAATTTTCAACCTGATCTTCACGGTTTTCGCCTATTGGGCGATGTTTGTGGTTGGGGTCGAAGAGCTCAGGCCGGTTTTGGGGCAGGTCGACGGCACGGCGGCCGCGGCCGCTTTCAATAAAGGGGAACGCATCGTTCAAATTGACGGTCAGCCTGTGCGTAGCTGGTCCCAAGTCATGCTGGAGCTAGTTCCCCGCTCCTATCAGCAGACTTCGGTCAGTGTCACCGTCGAACGCGTCGACGGTGGCCGAGCGGTACGCAGTCTGCCGTTACAATCCGCCGATGGAGGCAAGCTAGACGAAATGCAGATCCTCGATCAATTGGGACTCAAACCCTGGCACCGCAATCCGGACGTAGTAGTCGGCAAGTTGGTTGAGGGGATGCCGGCCGAGCGCGCGGGAATGCAGATCGGTGATCGCTTAGTCGCCGTCGATGGTATCGACGTGTCTGATCGAGAGGCGTTCGTCAAGATTCTGCAAACGCAAGCCAGCTCCAAGCAGGGCGCGTTAGTGTTGACCGTGATGCGCGGAGGGCAGGCTACAGAAATCCCGATCAAGGCCCAATCGACGGTCTTGGAGGATGGCAAGTCGTATTGGCAGATCGGCATGTACTACGAAATGTACTATGAGCTGCAGCGCTACGGGGTTTTGGAATCCATTCCCAAGAGCTTGCAGGAAAGCTGGAGCGTGACCACGGCCAGCATGACCATGCTGTACCACATGCTTGCCGGACGCGCGTCGCTGAAGAATCTGTCCGGCCCGATTACGATCGCGCAAGTTGCCAACGCGTCGGCCAATAGCGGGTTTAGCAACTTCCTGAAGTTTCTGGCCTTGATCTCGCTGAGCTTGGCCATTGTTAACCTGCTGCCGATCCCAGTCTTGGACGGCGGCCACCTGCTGTATAATTTAATCGAGTGGGTGAAGGGCAGTCCGCTCAGTGAGCAGGCACAGACCGTTGGCGTATTCATCGGTTTGGCCATGATCATTGGGATGATGGGACTGGCGTTCTACAACGACATCGCGCGTCAATTGTCTTAGCGACCTCAATCGTGCACCATTGTTTAGTTCGATGGCGCTGGAAAGCGGTGCGAGGACAGTTGGCGGTTACTATTAGAGCTCGCGTACAGTATGCCGACGTCGGCGTATCGTGACGCGGGAACCCAAAACGGCCCATTGAGATCCCCATGAAGCGACTGATTGCCGCCCTATGCCTGTTGATGGCGCCTACTGTCTGGGCGTTCGAGCCCTTTACTATTGCCGACATCCGCCTCGAAGGACTCGAGCGTATCGCCGCCGGTACCGTGTTTAGCTACATGCCGGTCGAGCGTGGTGATCGACTCGACGCCGCCCGCGCAGCGGAGGCGATTCGGGCTCTGTACCGAACCCGTTTCTTCAATGACGTGCGGTTCGGCCGTGATGGCGAGATCCTGGTCGTGACCTTTGTCGAACGACCGGCGATTTCCAAGATCACCCTGGTCGGCAACAAGGACCTAAAGTCAGACGATCTGTTGAAGGGCTTGCGCAATATTGGCATGGCTGAGGGCGAAACCTTCGAACGCCTGGCGTTGGAGCGAGTCACCCAGGAGTTAACCCGGCAATACAACAACCGCGGCAAGTACAACGTCAAGATCACCCCGGAAATCGATCAGTTGGACCGCAATCGGGTCGCCCTGACGATCACCATTGCCGAGGGCAAGGCGTCCACAATCAAGCACATCAACATCGTTGGCAACACGACGTTCTCGGACGAAGAAATCCGCGAGGAGTTCGAGGCCAATGAGACCAATTGGCTGTCCTGGTACCGCAGTGACGATCAGTATTCGCGGGAAAAACTGCAGGGCGATCTGGAAACGCTGCGCTCGTACTACCTCGATCGCGGCTACGTGGACTTCCAAATTGAGTCTACGCAGGTCACTGTGAGCCCGGAGCGGCGCAACATCTATATCACCGCGAACGTCCGCGAAGGTGAGATTTACCAGGTCGGTGAGGTCAAGCTCACCGGTGAGTTCATCTTCGAAGAAGAGGGACTGCAGCGAATGGTCCAGATTGCGCCAGGCGAGACCTTCTCCAGGCGCAAACTGGAAAACACCTCCGAAGGCATCACCGCGCTGTTGTCCAACGTTGGCTATGCTTTCGCCAACGTCACTCCGATTCCCGAGATTGATCGCGAAAACCGCATCGTCGCCGTAACCTTCTTGGTTGAGCCAGGCAAGCGTGTTTACGTGCGGCGGATTAATTTTGCAGGCAACTCTGAGGTACGCGATGAGGTCTTGCGCCGCGAACTGCGCCAGTTTGAGGGTGGCTGGTACTCGCAGGCCCTGATAGATCGTTCGAAGATTCGCCTGCAGCGCCTGCCGTATATCAAGGATGTGAACATCGAAACGCCGAAGGTCGCCGGTACCGACGACCAGGTCGATGTGGTGGTCAACATCGAAGAGCGCAACTCCGGGCAGTTCCAGTTCGGTTTGGGCTTTTCGGCTTCGCAGGGCCTGATCACTCAGGTTTCGCTGAGCTTTGACAACTTCCTCGGCACCGGTAATCGGGTGCAGACCTCGATCTCCAACAACTCCATCTTTAGGCGCTTCGACTTCGGCTTCATCAACCCTTACTACACCGACGATGGCATCTCGCGCGGATTCAACGTGAGCTTTCGCGAGCTAGACTCCGGTGAGGCCAACATTGCCAGCTTCACCACCGATACCGCCTCGGTAGGCGTCACATACGGCATTCCGCTGAGCGAGTTCGATCGCGTTCAGATAGGCGTGACGCTAGATCGCAACGTGATTCAGGTGGCCGAAGGCTTTACCCCAGACGAGTTCGTCGACTTCGTCCTCGATGACGTCATCATCAATCCTGAAACGGGGCAAACCGAGCGAGATAGTGGGTTCGGGCGCGGTTCATACAATGCGATTCGCGCCCAGCTGGGCTGGAATCGCGACTCACGCAATCGCTTCTTTACGCCGACCGCTGGCACCTTGCAGCGCTTGTCGGCGGAGATCACGCTGCCGCCGAGCACGCTGCAGTACTACAAGCTGTTCTACCAATATCAGCGCTTCTTCCCGTTGACCAACAAACTCACTTTCATGTTCAATGGTGAGCTGGGTTACGGCGATTCATTCGGTGGTGACAACGAAGAGTTCGGTCTGCCTTTCTTCGAAAACTTCTTAAACGGCGGCGTGCGCTCGGTTCGTGGCTTTCGCGACAATACTCTGGGCCCGCGTCTGGAAGTGGGTGGCACGCTATTGCCCGTGGGCGGTGCCCTCAACATGAACAGTAGCGTTGAGTTGATCTTCCCCAGCCCCTTTGGTCAAGAAGTCGACACTTTGCGATTGGCGGCGTTCTTGGACGCGGGTCAGGTCTACAAGGACTTTGATGCCTTCGACGCAGGCGAACTGCGCTACTCAGCCGGACTTTCTGTGCAGTGGCAGGCACCAGTTGGACCAATCGTGATCAACTTGGCATATCCTCTGAACGACAAAGAAGGTGACGAAACGGAGTCCTTGCAGTTCTCCTTCGGCAACACCTTCTAAGTTGGCGTTGATTGGAGGTGCATGTGGAGGACCGCCGGAGCCGGCAGGCTGGAGGCAGGTGGCGCACGGCGCTGGGCATAGTCCTAGTGTTGTTGCTAGGCGCCGTGCATCCGGCTGTCGCGCAAACGCCTACGGTGGCCTACGTGGACCTGAACCGGGTACTCGAGCAGGCGCCGCAAGTGGCGGCGGCCCGCGCCGAGCTAGAAGCTGAGTTCCGCGAACGCAATCGGCAGCTGGAGCAAGAGCAGGCGAGCGTCGACGCGCTGCGACTAGAGGTGGCCGACGAGGCCCTGCTGGGCACGGTTCCCAATGCCGGCCTGCAGCGCCGCATAGAAAGCATGGAGCGTGCGCTCAAGCGCAAACGCGATGGACTGAGCCGGGAGCTGGACGGGAGACGGCAGACCGAGTTAGTGCAGATCGACAGCGTGATTGGCGCGGCGATTAGTGAATTGGCCCGGGCTCGCAAGTTGGACTTGGTGCTCACCGACCAAGTCGTCTATCACAGCCCCAGGGTCGATCTCACTGATGCGGTGATTGAGCGGCTGCGCAACGGTTTTGAGCAATGAATCGATCCTGGCAGCTCAGCGTGCTCGCCGAGCAGCTCGAACTGCCACTAGTCGGCGCGGGCGGCGGGCGGATTACTGGCTTGGCGACGCTCGAGCAAGCAGGCCCGCAGGACTTGTGCTTCTTCGCCAATAGCCGCTACCGACCGCAGTTGCGCGCGACTAAGGCTGGGGCCGTCATTGCACCTGAGTCAGCCGCCGCTGATGCCCCGTGTCCTATCCTGGTCAGCACCAATCCGCAGTTGGATTTCGTCCGAATCGCCGAACTATATGAGGTGGTTGAGCGCGCACCAGCCGGGACTCATCCCAGCGCTACGGTCAATCCCAGCGCAGCTATCGATCCGAGCGCGAGCATCGGCCCGCAGGTGTGCATAGGCGCGCGCGCTCAGATTCATGCGGGCGCTCAGATCGGTCCGGGCTGCGTGATCGGTGCCGACTGTGAAGTGGGTACGGATTGCCGCTTGATTGCGCGGGTGACCTTGGTCGTACGCGTGCGTCTCGGAGCCCGCGTCCTGATCCATCCCGGCGCGGTGCTTGGCGCCGACGGATTTGGCTTGGTTGCGCAGGCGCAGGGCTGGCGCAAGGTGCCGCAGCTAGGCGGGGTTCGAGTCGGTGATGACTGCGAGATTGGCGCCAATACGACCATCGATCGAGGTGCCCTAGGTGATACGGTCCTAGAACACGACGTGCGCCTGGATAATCAGATTCAGATAGGCCACAACGTCCACATTGGCGCGCATACGGCCATGGCGGGCTGCTCGGCTGTAGCCGGGAGCGCGCGCATAGGTCGGCATTGTTTAATCGGCGGTGGTGCGGGAGTCTTGGGTCATTTGCAGCTGTGCGATCGAGTTACAGTGACCGCAATGAGTTTGGTCACCCATTCGATTGCAGAGCCCGGCGAGTATTCTTCGGGTGTGCCGCTGATGGAAAGTCGCAGTTGGCGCCGCGCCGCAGTGCGCTTCAAGCAGCTTGATCGGTTGCTGGGTCGTGCCAAAGTTCACAAGGAAAGTACAGATGACTGAGCAAGCCACCACCGACGCCGTGCAGTTGCCGGTGGATATTAAGCGGATCTGCGAGATGCTGCCGCACCGCTATCCCTTCCTGATGATTGATCGGGTGATCGAGTTCGAGCACGGCAAGCGCCTAGTCGCGATCAAGAACGTGAGCATTAACGAGCCGTTCTTTCAGGGCCACTTTCCGGGTGAGCCAGTGATGCCTGGAGTGTTGATCTTGGAGGCGCTGGCTCAAGCCAGTGGGGTATTGGTGCAACTATCTACTCCTCATGCTAAAGACGTTAACCCTTTGTACTATCTAGTAAAAATTGACAAAGCACGGTTTACGCAGGTGGTCAAGCCGGGCGACCAGTTGATCTTGGAAGTGGTGCAAAAGCGTATGCTACGACGCATGGGGCAGTTCGTTTGCCAAGCTAAGGTGGACGGCAAAGTGGTTGCCAGCGCCGAGGTGCTGTGTGCGGAACGGGGCCCACAATGAGAGGACAGATTCATCCGAGCGCGACGGTCGACCCTGGGGCGAAACTCGCGGCGGATGTGCAGGTTGGGGCGCACACCTATATCGGCCCCAATGTGGAAGTCGGCTCCGGCACGCGTATCGGTCCTCAATGCCTCATTGAAGGACCCACCTGGATCGGCAAGAACAATCACATCTACGGTTGTGCTGCGATCGGTACGGCGCCCCAGGACAAAAAGTACGCTGACCAGCCAACTGAACTGCGAATCGGCGACGGCAATACGATTCGCGAGTACGTTACGATCAACCGAGGTACCGCTGAAGGTGGCGCACTAACCTCGATTGGTGACGACAACTGGATCATGGCTTACGTCCATGTTGCCCACGATTGTCACGTCGGTAGTCACGCTATTTTCGCCAACTGCGCCAGTTTGGCCGGGCATGTAGAGGTCGGCGATTACGTCATTCTCGGCGGTTTTTCGCTGATTCATCAGTTTTGCAAGATCGGCGAGCACGCCTTTACTTCGATGGGCAGCCGGATTAACTGCGACGTGCCGCCATTTGTGGTGGTTGCTGGCGAAATGAGTACGCCCAGAGGGATCAACTCCGAAGGGTTGCGCCGGCGCGGTTTTGATCGCGAGCAGATTGCCAAGGTCAAGCAGGCCTATCGCACCCTCTACAGCAACGGCTTGCGGCTAGCCGAGGCCAAACAAGTGCTGCTGGAGATGCTCGG
>QIMA01000094.1 GCA_003233535.1 Rhodanobacteraceae bacterium | reverse complement strand
ACGGATCAGTCTCTGGTGGCGCCATGCACTACCTCAGTAAGGGCGTCGCCGAACGCTATCCGGGTGCGGCGGGCTGGGGCAAAGTGCTCGCGGTGTTTTTCGCTATTTGTTGCATCGGTGGGTCCTTGGGCGGCGGCAACATGTACCAAGCGAACCAAACCTTCCAGTTGGCCGTCGCCGTCTCCGGCGGGGACAGTGGTTGGTTAGCCGACAAGGGTTGGTTGTTCGGTAGCGTGCTCGCCGTAGTCACCGGTTTGGTCATCATTGGTGGGATTAAGTCGATCGCCAGCGTAACCAGCAAGCTAGTACCGCTGATGGCCGCCATTTACCTGCTCGCCGGCATATTAGTCATTCTCTTCAACGCCTCTGCGTTGCCGGATGCCATCGGTCAGATCATTAGGGGTGCATTTGATACGAAAGCGGCCGCTGGTGGCATCTTGGGCGTGCTCATCGTTGGCTTCCAACGCGCGGCTTTCTCTAACGAGGCCGGTATTGGTTCCGCCGCGATCGCTCACGCTGCGGTAAAAACCCGTCACCCGGCTACCGAAGGCCTAGTTGCTCTGTGGGAACCCTTCCTCGACACCGTCGTAATTTGCACCATGACTGCCTTGGTCATCATCATTAGCGGCAAGCTTGGAACCGGCTTGGAAGGGGTTGCCCTAACCAGCGCAGCCTATGAATCCGTGTTTAGCTGGTTCCCATACCTGCTCTCTATCGCGGTGTTGATGTTCGCTTTCTCTACGATGATTTCGTGGTCCTACTACGGCGTAAAGGCAGCAACCTATTTGTTCGGACACAACAAACACGTGACGATGACCTACAACGTTATCTTCCTGTTGTTCATCGTCCTCGGCTGCCAATTGAACCTAACCAGCGTGCTGGGGTTCTCCGACGCAATGATCTTCATGATGTCGGTTCCGAACGTTATTGGCCTGTACCTGTTGGCGCCAGTCGTCAAGGGCGAGTTGGGACGCTACTTCCAAGCACTGAATTCGGGCGAAATAAAGAGCAACCGGGGAAGTTAAGCTAGATCTGATGCCGGCCCCTGTTTGCGGGGGCCGGCATCGTCATCTTTGCGCCCCACAGCAACTAACCAACAATCCATTCAAGCTACTCAGATCAGGAGTTCCCATGGCCAGCCGCCGAGATCTCGCCAACGCCCTACGTGCCCTCGCCATGGATGCCGTTCAGGCCGCCAATTCCGGGCATCCGGGCATGCCGATGGGCATGGCCGATATTGCCGAAGTGCTGTGGAACGATTTCCTGCAGCACAATCCGGCCAATCCAACGTGGTGGAACCGCGACCGTTTTGTACTGAGCAATGGCCATGGCTCGATGCTCCAATACGGGCTGTTGCACCTCAGCGGCTACGACTTACCGATAGAACAGTTGCGCCGCTTTCGCCAGTTGCATTCGCACACGGCAGGCCACCCAGAAGCCGCCGATACCCCAGGTGTGGAAACCACCACTGGCCCACTTGGTCAGGGTTTGGCCAACGGCGTGGGCATGGCGATTGCCGAAAAGAATCTGGCTGCGCGCTACAACCGGCCCAACCTGCCGTTGTTCGACCATCGCACGTATGTGTTTGTTGGCGATGGCTGCCTGATGGAGGGCGTCTCCCACGAAGTGGCCTCACTGGCGGGAACCCTGGAACTCGGTAAGCTCATTGTCATCTATGACGACAACAACATCTCTATAGATGGCGAGGTAGGCGGCTGGTTCACTGACGATAGCGCCAAGCGCTTCGAAGCCTACGGCTGGCGCGTAATTGCTAATGTCGATGGCCATGATGCGAAAGCGCTGGCGGCGGCAATCGGCGCGGCGAACGACGATCAGGGCAAGCCCACGCTAATCTGCTGCAAGACCGTCATTGGTTTCGGCTCGCCAGCCAAACAGGGCAAGGAGTCCAGTCACGGCGCCCCGTTGGGCGTCGATGAAGTAGCCGCGGCACGAGCCCAACTCGGCTGGTCGCACGCCGCCTTCGAAATACCCGCAGAAATTCATCAGGCTTGGGATGCAAGGGAAAAGGGCGCGGCACGAGAAGCGCAGTGGCAAGAGCAGTACGTCACCTATAGCAAACAGTATCCAGAGCTAGCAGCTGAACTAAACCGACGAATGAACGCCCAATTGCCCGCTGACTGGGATCGCATTTGCTCGCGGATCGTCGAGAAGATGGCAGGTGAACCGGCGATGGCCAGCCGCAAGGCGTCGCAAAAAATACTCGAATGCATGGTCGAAGCCATCCCAGAACTGACCGGCGGATCAGCAGACCTCGCCGGTTCAAACCTTACTTTGGTCAAGGGCAGCAAGGGAATCAGCGCTAAGGAGCCGGGAGGTAACTACCTGTACTTCGGCGTTCGCGAGTTTGGGATGAGTGCCATCTGCAACGGCTTAGCCGCCTACGGCGGATTTGTGCCCTTCGCCGCGACCTTTCTGGTGTTCTCTGATTACGCACGCAGCGCGATCCGCATGAGTGCACTGATCCCAGCGCCGGTCATCCATATCTACACCCACGATTCGATCGGGCTCGGTGAGGACGGACCCACTCATCAACCCATTGAGCATCTGGCTAGCCTGCGCGTGATCCCAAACACGGAGGTCTGGCGCCCCTGCGATGCCACCGAAACTGCGGCGGCTTGGATCGCCGCAGTGGAGAATCGACAGGGGCCAACCTTGCTCGCGTTGAGCCGTCAGAGTTTGCCGCCGCAGCCACGCAATCAGGACACCATCAGCGCCATCGCACGCGGCGGCTACGTGCTTGGCAGGGAGGCCCAAGGTAAATTGGACCTGATCTTGATCGCCACCGGATCCGAGGTTGCTCTAGCTACCGGCGCAGCAGACCAATTAGCAACGCGCGGCGTGAATGTGCGCGTCGTGTCGATGCCTTCTACCAATCGGTTCGATAAACAAGATGCCGAGTATCGCGAACATGTACTCCCCAATAGCTGTCGTAGCCGCGTGGCGGTTGAAGCCGGCACCTCCGACTTCTGGCGCAAATACGTCGGCCTTGATGGTGCGGTTATCGGGATTGATCGTTTTGGCGCCTCCGCCCCAGCAGCGGATCTAGCCGAGTACTTCGGTTTCACGGTCGAAGCCGTGGTCGCCGCTTGCGAGCGCATTTTGGCTTGATAGGCGTCAGCCCCAATGGGCCAGAGTGCGCGTAAAATAACCTCGATCACTAGCAACCAGGAGTTCCGCCACATGGCACTGCGAGTTGGAATTAACGGATACGGACGAATCGGTCGCAACATCCTGCGTGCGCTCTACGAAGGACAGCGCACCGGCGAGATCGAAATTGTCGCCATCAACGACCTGGGCGACGCTGAGACCAACGCACATCTGACTCAGTACGACACCGCTCACGGCCGCTTTTCTACGCCGGTCAGTGTCGATGGCGACTATCTGTGTATTGGCGATGATCGGATTCGCGTATTTGCCGAGCGCGACCCGGCCAAGTTGCCTTGGGCCGACCTCGGCGTAGACCTAGTTTTCGAATCTACCGGATTATTCACCTCCAAAGCGAAGGCGAGCGCGCACCTAGAGGGTGGAGCGAAGAAAGTACTGATCTCCGCACCTGGCGGAAAAGACGTTGATGCAACCGTCGTCTATGGCGTCAATCATGATTCTTTGCGCGCCAGTCATCAGGTGGTCTCTAACGCTTCATGTACGACCAACTGCTTAGCCCCGCTGGCCAAGGTGCTTGATGACGCGATTGGTATGAAGCACGGCCTGATGACCACCATTCACGCCTACACCAACGATCAGGTACTCACCGACGTTTATCATTCGGACCTGCGTCGCGCTCGATCGGCGACGATGAGTCAAATCCCCACAAAAACCGGCGCTGCAGCGGCCGTGGGATTGGTGCTGCCGCAACTGAACGGCAAGTTGGATGGATTCGCCATGCGCGTACCGACCATAAACGTCTCGGTCGTCGATCTGACTTGGGTGGCGGCGCGCGAAACCAGTGTCGAAGAAATTAACGCCGTTATCCAAGCCGCTGCAGACGGACCTCTGAAGGGTATCTTGGCGGTAAGTGACCGGCCTTTGGTCTCGATCGATTTTAACCATCGACCCGAAAGCTCAATCTACGACAGCGCCTTAACCAAGGTCATGGAAGGCAATTTGGTAAAAGTTTGCAGTTGGTATGACAACGAATGGGGTTTCTCAAACCGCATGTTGGACACCGCGCTGGCTTGGGCAAAAGCTTCTTAACCGAAACCGAAATGAACCCGACGACCGCAACGGTCGTCGGGCGCTTCGTTTAAGCTGACATCAACCGCAAGTCACGCAACGGCGTACGATCGCGCCGTTTCGTCTCTGTTCATCACCCATACGGTGCATTTTTACGTTACCCTCCCGAGGTATTCCGTACGCCAGCGTGCGGCTTACGTACGCGCACTAGATCCACTGCTCGCCCGCGAGCAGGGGTATTGCGCGCCCAACGCAGGGAAAAGTCCTCTCGAATTTATGTTGCAGTGCAGCGTAAGTACTTGATCGCGAAGCGAGAAAGTTAAAAAAGCGTGTTGCATTCGATTGACTGCTCTACCTATTATGTGGGCAAGAACGACCGTCCACCGCTTACAAAAGGATTATCAAGGATGCACACCCGGCAGCTACTTCTGCTTCTGCTGTCAGCCTTCGTGCTGGGCGCATGCAGTAGCGGATCCAACAGTCCACGAGCTGTGGATACACCGCCCGTCATCAACACCGGCGGAAACCCAGTCACCGCGATCATTACTGCGCAGTTCGATCCTGCCAATGGCGTGTTGCCGTTGCCGAACAACCTCCTCCTCAGCGGGACCACGGATTTGACGTTGAATCCGCCAGTTGCCAACCCGAATAACTTCGGTGATCCCTCTGTCGCACTCAGTGCGCTGGACGGCTGGGGCCTGATCACGCCGTGGAGCGCGTCATTCTCCGCCGCGCTGGATCCGACTTCCATTCGCCCGGGCGACAACGTGCGCATGTTCGAAGTCTCCCGCAGCAACGCTGGTGCAGTTACCGGCGTCGTTCGCGAACTGGCCGGCGGTAGCGAATTCGTGGCCGTGCTCTCAAGCGTCGATCCAACCAACAGCACGTTGGTGATTGTGCCGCTGGTGCCACTGGAAGAGCTGAAGACCTACATGGCTGTGTTGATCAACACGATTACCGACACTGCCGGTAACGACATCACGCCAGATACGACCTATTTCATTGCGCAGCGCACCAGTCCGCTGGTCGACGCAGCCGGCAACAGCACCGATCCGCTGCTGCCCACGTCCAGCGCTCAGGCGCTCGAACCACTGCGCCAGCTAACCAATGCGCAGGAAGCTGCAGCCGCATCTGCTGGCATCAGTAGTTCAAGCATTGCGCTTTCCTGGGCGGCGACCACTCAGGGCGCCACCATTCCGCTGCGCGCGCTGCGCTCCGTTGTCCAGCCCAGTCAAGCAGCCATTGTGCAAACGCCACTGAATATTTCGGTCGCCGGACTGGCGCCGATTGCCGACATCTACATCGGCATCATGGGCTTGCCTTACTACCTGGAAGCCCCAACGGGTAATTCAACGGCTGAGCAAGCGATTATCCTGTCGACATTCTGGCGGGCCAGTCCGGGCGCCTACGTGCCGCCGTTCAGTGCATTCGGGTTAGACCCCACCTCAACCAACGTCACGTTCGCCAACCCGATTCCTGTGGCGACTGGCACAGAGAACGTACCGCTGTTGATTACGGTGCCGAATGCGGCATCTGGACAGAGCCAGCCAGCGGCCGGTTGGCCGGTTGTGATCTACGGCCACGGCATCACCCGCAACCGCTGCGACGCACTGGCTATCTCGGCCACCATGGCATCACAGGGGTTCGTCGTCATTGCGATGGATCATCCCTTGCACGGCGCAGTCCCGGATAACCCGTCAGACGCGTGCGCCCCGTTTTACATTGAGAACACGCCATTTGGCCCAATCTCACGCGAACGCACGTTCGATGTTGATCTGGTTAATAACGCAACCGGCGCTCCGGGTCCCGACGGCCTAATCGATGCGTCAGGCACGCACCAAATTAACTTGGCCAGCCTCCTGACCTCCCGCGACAATACCCGTCAGGCGCAAGCTGATCTGTCGATCCTCACCTTGACCATCCCAACCATGGATCTGGATGGCAATGGCTCACCGGACCTAGACGGCAGCCGTATTTCCTATGTTGGACATTCGCTGGGCGGCATCATCGGCGGCGTGTTCTTGGCCGTAGAGCCGAACGTCAACGTTGGCGTCTTGAATGCTCCTGGCGGTGGTATTGCCAAGCTGCTCAACGGTTCGGCCGCCTTCGGTCCGCGCATTCGCGCAGGCCTAGCAGCCGTTGGTCTCATCGCGGGCACGCCAGACTTCGAAAGCTTCTTGTTTGTCGCGCAGACCGTCATCGATTCGAGTGACCCGATCAACTACGCGCGCTCACTGGTCGCTACCGACCGCATCCTGCTGCAGGAAATCATCGGTGATCAGGTCATTCCGAACGTCGTGGCTGACGGCCCGCTCAGCGGCACCGAGCCGTACATCCGTACACTGGGACTCACGCAAATCTCGGCGACCACGCAGGATCCCAACGGCATCCGCGCCTTCGTACGCTTCACTGCAGGCGATCACGGCAGCTTGATTAGCCCGGCCGCCTCTGAGGATGCAACAATCGAAATGCAGACCCAAATGGCGAGCATGATCGTCAGTGGTGGCGCCGCGGTCGCGGTAACCGACACGTCAGTAATTCAGACCCAGTGATCCGGGCCAGACGCGGATAAGGAACAAGCACTATGAAGACCAACAGCAACAACGTTGTCCCGCGCTGTCCCGCCGTTCGCCGGCGAGTATTGGCTGGCGCGGTCACTGCAGCACTATTGGGGCTTACCACCGCTGGAACAGCTTCAGCTTTTGAATTCGGTAGCGGTGACTTTTCGGCCAACGTCGACACGACTGTCAGCTACGGCCTCTCCAAGCGTGTTGAAGACCGTGACGACAACCTGATCGGTAAGGGCAACATCAACCCGTTGACGTTCACGCTCGACAATGCCGGTCAACGCGCCCAGCTGGGTCGGTTCTCCGTCAACAGCGATGACGGCAATCTGAACTACGACGATGGAGATTTGTTCTCCAATGCCGTCAAGTTCAACAGCGAGCTGTCCTGGCAGTACGGCCAAAACTGGGGTGGCTTAATCCGGGTGCTGGGCTTTTACGACTTCGAAAACGAAAGTCGAGACGAGCTCTCAGACTTGGCGAAGGATCTGGTCGGCAGTGACTTCCAACTACTCGACTTCTTCGTCTACAACAACTTCGAATTCGGTGAGACCGGTAGCGGCAGCATTCGACTAGGCCGTCAGGTGGTGAGCTGGGGCGAGAGCACCTTCATCCAGCAGGGTATTAACGTCATCAATCCGGTGGACGTTTCCAAGCTGCGTATCGCCGGTGCCGAACTCAAAGAAGCATTCCTGCCCATCGACATGATCTGGGGTAGCTTGTCCTTCGGCGAGAACTGGTCGGTCGAAGCGCTGTACATGTTCGAGTTTGAGCAGATTTTACCGGATCCGTCCGGCACCTATTTCAGCACCAACGATTTTGCTGCGTTGGGCGGTGAATTCGTCATGCTCGGCTTCGGTACGGTCAACGAGCCGCCGAGCCTAGCCTCATGCGTAGCCCCGCAGACCAGCGTAATCGCTGCTACACAGTGTGGTGTTGCCGTACCGCGAGCAGCTGATCGTTTCGCTGACGAAAATGGTCAATATGGTCTTGCGGTACGCTATTTCTCACCAGAGCTCAACAATACCGAATTTGGCTTGTTCTTCCTGAACTACCACAGCCGCATTCCGCTGCTGAGCGGTATCTCGGTGACGAGTTCGGCGGCTAACTCGGCGCGCTATTTCGCTGAGTACCCGGAAGATATTCGTCTGTACGGTTTTAGCTTCAACACCACGTTGGACAGCGCCGGTGTAGCCGTCCAGGGCGAAATCAGCCACCGCGACAACGTTCCGCTGCAAATTGACGATGTCGAGTTGCTATTCAGCACACTAAGCCCGCTCAACGCGCTGATTGGTGCGCCTGGCAATCGCTTCATCAGTCAGTTGGGTGAGGTGGGGCCGAATGAAGAAGTTCGCGGTTGGGATCGTCATGAGGTCAGCCAGATCCAGTTCACCTTCACCAAGGTGTTTGGTCCGAACAACTTCATCAACGCCGAACAAATCGCTGCGATTGGCGAAGTTGGCGCGACCAAAGTCTGGGATCTCCCCGATCCATCGAATCTGCGTTACCAGGGTCCGGGCACTGACACCGGTGGTGGCCCAGACGCATTGAGTGGCGCGCTGCGCAACCCTGAAACGCTGACATCAGGGTTCCCAACGTCATTTTCTTGGGGCTATCGAATGGCCATGCGTGCCGACTACAACAATGCGTTCGGCACTCCGTTTACGATCTCTCCGCGGATCGCGTTCAACCATGATGTTAATGGAACAACGCCCGGACCGGGCGGTAACTTCATCCAAGATCGCAAATCGTTAACGGTCGGTGTGTTAGCTAACTACCTCAACAGTTGGACCGCAGATCTGAGCTACACCCAGTTCTACGGTGCCGGAATCTTCAATTTGATTAGTGATCGCGACTTCGTGTCGTTCACCGCGAAGTACTCGTTCTGACGCACTGCTCACGAAAGGGATAACCTTATGATTAGAGCCAAAAGCTCATTGCTGGCAGCCCTGCTGCTTTGCGGCCCAGTCGCGATGGCGGGCGTCAGCCAGGAAGAAGCCAACAAGCTGGGAAATAGTCTTACTCCGGTTGGTGGCGAAATGGCCGGTAATAGTGCCGGTACGATCCCGGCCTGGACGGGTGGAATCACCAGTCCTCCGTCTAACTACAAGGTGGGTGACCATCACCCGGATCCGACTCAAAATAAGACGCCGAAATTCACCATTACGGCGGCGAATTTTGGTGACTATCGAGCAAATCTGACCCCCGGACAGATTGGGATGTTCGAAAAGTACGAAACGTTCTCCATGCCTGTTTATGCGACCGAGCGAACGGCATCGTTTTCGCAGCGCATCTACGACATGACCAAAGCGAACGCCGTCAGCGGTCAGATGATTGGCGCCGGTGATGGCGTGAGCAACGTGGCAGAAGGCATTCCCTTCCCAATTCCGCAAGACGGGACGGAGGTGATCTGGAACCACAAGATGAAGTACAAGGGCGTAGCGATCAGTCGCTACTTCAATCAGGCTGCACCGACGGCATCGGGTCGATTCACCAAAGTCCGTCTGTACGAAGAACTGATGGGTCTGTACTGGAAGCAAGGCAACACGATTGACGACATCAACAACATCCTGACCTACTTCTATCAAGAGGTGCGCTCTCCAGCGCGCCTTGCCGGTTCCGTGTTACTGGTTCACGAAACACTGAACCAAGTTGATCAGGACCGCCAGGCGTGGGTCTATAACCCGGGTCAACGTCGTGTTCGTAAGGCGCCCAATGTTGCGTACGATAATCCTGGCACCGCGTCTGACGGCCTGCGCACCAACGACATGACCGACATGCTCAATGGCGCCTTGGATCGCTTCGACTGGTCCTTGGAAGGTAAACGGGAGATGTATATTCCGTACAATTCCTACAAGGTCCACGCAAAGGATCTGCCGATTAAAGATTTGATACAGCCTGGGCATCTAAACCAGGACTTAATGCGCTACGAACTGCATCGGGTATGGGTCGTGGAAGCCACGCTCAAAGACGGTTTCCGCCATATCAACAGCCGCAGAACCTTCTATGTTGATGAAGACAGCTGGCAGATCATGATGATCGATCACTATGATCGGGCCGGAAATATTTGGCGGTTCTCCGAGGCTCCCTCGATTAACTACTACGAAGTTCCGGTGTTCTGGTCCACGCTCGAAGCGCATTACGATCTGAAGAGCGGGCGCTATATTGTTGGCGGCATCGACAACGAAGAACCGATGTACGACTTCTCGTTCCAGACGCAACCGGAAAACTTCTCTCCGCAAGCACTACGTCGACGCGGTATACGTTAAGAGCAAGACTATCGCGCCGGGCTTTGACCCGGCGCGATGCTTTTTAGCAGAGGTTGATTACTCATCCGCGCGGCACACGATCGCCGCTCTCGGTTGAGACTTTTTGGTCAACACGCAACCGAATATGAGTCATTGTGCTGAGGAATGACGATCGCAGTGCACAACTAGCCCGGATATTTCATGAACTCGCGCGATGATCGCGCAGGACATTGATTGCCCAGTGGTTTTTCACAGTGTTTTTTCAAGAAAGGGAG
>QIMA01000013.1 GCA_003233535.1 Rhodanobacteraceae bacterium | reverse complement strand
AGGCGCCCGGTGAGTGGCTGGCCAAACTGGAGTAAAATCTTCAGTGCTTCGTTGGCTTGCATTAGCCCGGCGATTCCTGGAACCACGCCGAGCACGCCGGCCTCGGCGCAGTTGGGCGCGGCCTCAGGCGGCGGTGGGAACGGGAATAGGCAGCGATAGCAGGGCCAGGGGCCGCCCTGACCTGCAGGCCAGAACACAGACACCTGTGCCTCGAATCTTTCCACAGCGGCGTAAACCAAGGGTTTTGCGGCGGCGACGCAGGCAGCGTTCAACAGGTAGCGAGTCTCAAGATTATCGGCGCCATCGACTATGAGGTCATGCTCAGCGACCAGTCCTTCGACGTTGTCAGGGTTCAGCCGCGCATTCACGACGCGGAGTGAAACCTGCGGGTTGAGCGCGCGCAGCCGCTCACTGGCTGATTCCACTTTCGGCTGTCCGACAGCGGCAGTGTTGTGCAAGATCTGGCGATGTAAGTTGCTCAACTCGACGCGATCAGCATCGATCAGGGTCAAGTGGCCTACGCCAGCGGCTGCAAGATACAGGGAGGCGGGCCAGCCCAATCCACCGGCGCCGACCACTAGCACTTTCGATCGGCGCAGGCGCTGCTGCCCTTTATCTCCAATCTCAGGGAGAATCATCTGCCGGCAATAGCGTTGCTGCGCCTGCGCATCAATCCGCTCGGGGATCGAAACCGGTAAGTCGGCGTTCTTCCATGC
This sequence comes from Rhodanobacteraceae bacterium, assembly GCA_003233535.1. Classification (GTDB taxonomy): domain Bacteria; phylum Pseudomonadota; class Gammaproteobacteria; order Xanthomonadales; family SZUA-5; genus SZUA-5. The sequence goes on along the minus strand of QIMA01000013.1, from coordinate 9,751 downwards.
CGTATAGCCGCCACGAACTGAATACAGCGAGCGGTAGCCAAGCCCGCGCAGATCAGCTGCTGCCAACAGCGAGCGTTGCCCAGACCCGCACAGCAACATCAGTGGCGTATCGACTTGAGCGATTTGCTCGATCTTCAATTCGAGTGAGCCGCGGGGTAGGGCGGCGGCCCCGGTTGGCAACCCGGCCGCTGTCTCGTCAGTTTCGCGTACATCTACCAACAGGGCACCGGCTTGAAGTCGGTTAAAGGCCTCCTCGACCTCGATTTCGTCGATCTCGATTCGTAGACGCTGCAGTCTCTCGGCGGCTAGGCTCATCGCAAGTACTGAATCAGTGGTTCGACCAGAATGCTGTCGCCATCGGCGTAACTTTGCGGGCCCTCTGGCAAGACCAGGAAGCAATCGGCATCGCGCAGCGCGGCGATGCGATGGGAGCCTTGCCCTGAGACCGGGCTGACCCAGAATTTACCGCTGGAGGACTGAATCAACTGACCACGTTGAAATTCCAATCGCGCGTGGGACTTGGTCACCCGGCCGTCTAGCTGAGCGCTGATACGCAAAGGTTTGCGCGCCGGGGCACCGGCAAGGTGATCCAGAGCCGGCGCGACTAGCTGTAGGCAGGTCACCATGACCGACACTGGGTTGCCTGGCAGCGCCAATATGGGCGTCTCATTGACGGTACCAAATAGCACAGGGCGGCCTGGTTTAAGCGCCAGCTTGTGGAAATGAATATCGCCTTGCTGCGCGATCAGCTCCGGCAGCAGATCCGCGTCACCGACCGACACGCCGCCGCTGGTGACGACCAGATCGGCAACCGAGGTCGCCGTATCTAGTGCTCTGATGAGTGCCTCGCGATCATCGCCGCAGGTCGTTGCCAGCACGACGTCACCGCCCAACTGTTCTGCCAGGGACGCGAGCAGATAGCGGTTGCTGTCGTAAATCTCGCCGTGTCCGCGTCGGCTACCCGGCTCGATTAGCTCATCGCCGGTGGAAATGACCGCCACCCGCGGGCGAGGGCGTACTTTGAGGCGGGCAACGCCGACATTGGCGGCCAGCGCCAGTTGCAGCGGGCCAAGTCGGGTGCTGCGCTGTAACAGCACTTCCCCCTCCGCTAAGTCCTCGCCGGCGTGACGGACGAAGGTGTCGGCCGCTATGCGCTCGTCAAAGCTGATTGCTTCCCCATCCAGCGTGACTTTTTCCTGGATGATCACCGCGTCCGCGCCTTCAGGCATTGCCGCGCCGGTGGTGATTCGGCGCGCGTGACCAGCCTTAAGCGGTGCAGGGTCCTGTCCAGCCAGCGTGCGGCCGTCAAGCGGCAGCTCATAGGGACCCTTGCCGCGCAAACTGTCACTGGCCAACGCGTATCCGTCCATCGCCGAATTGTCGAACGGCGGGAGCCCGATCGGGGCCACCAAGGCCTCGGTTAAGACGCTACCTTCGGCTTCATCCAAAGCCAATTCTACAGGGTTAGCAGCGCGACTGGCGAGCTGAGTCTCAAGAATGATTTTGGCCTGCGCAAGGCTTAGGTCACTAGGTCTGGAAGTGTCATGCAAGATTTTAGTCTCTTTGGGTTAGTGCGATATCTGTTAGATCCTAAATTCACGGCGCTCGCTGCTTTCTACGATACGTCGTTGCTCGTCGCCGCATGGCGGTGCTACGTCAACTATTCGCGCCTCGTTTCAGACCGGAAACACTAGGGGTTCACCTGATTGAGGTTTTGCCATGTTTCGGCACGCGGGCCGAAGTCTACCGGTTGTGCACCAATCTCGTCCTGGAATTTGAACACCGAACCGCGGCCAGCAAGCAGGCGCCGATGCGCGTGTTCGATCAACTCGCAGTCTACTCGCCAAGCAGCGAACAGCGGTTGTTTGCGATCGCCAATCAGTGCGTAGCAGCAGCGCTGCGTGGCACTTAATGAATGCAGCAAATGCTCCATGTCGGCTTGCTCTGGCCCTAGCAGATCAACAGGAATGCTGAGCAGGACGCCCGCTTGACGTTTTTGAAAGCCAGCTAAGAGGCCGCTCAGCGGGCCGGCAAAGCCGGGCAATGCGTCGGGGATGGTCGCTATACCTCGCCGCGCATAGCGGTCGGCGCTGCGGCTGGATGCGACCCAAACGGCAGACTGTGATGCACAGACACGCAAAGCGCGGTCGATTAGCTGGATGCCTCGATGCTCATGGAAGGCCTTGTCGTCGCCGCCCATACGAGTGGCTCGTCCGCCAGCGAGGATAAGCGCAACTGAACTGCGTGGTTGCTTCGCTTGGCGCTTCGCGCTGTGCATCAGCGTTGTGCCGGCGTCCAGCTATCGCTTGACGTGCTTCATCAAACGGCGGCGCTTTTGAACCTGACGGTCAGTAAGCTTGTTCTTGCGACCAGCAAACGGGTTCTTGCCTTCGCGGAACTCCAATTTTACGGGCGTCCCAATCAGCCGGAAACGCTTACGCAGGCTATTTTGCAAATAGCGCTTGTAGCTTTCCGGTAAGTCTTTCAATCGACTGCCGTGAATGATGATACGCGGCGGGTTTCGACCACCTTGGTGTACGTATCTCATTTTACTTATACGGCCGTTCACCAGCGGTGGCGTATGTGCCGTGAATGCGGCCGTGACGGCCTCAGTCAAATCGTTGGTGCTGAATTCTTTCAGCGCGCAATTCCAGGCCTGACGGACGGCCTTCATCAACTCGGTTAGGCCGGATCCGTGCAGTGCCGAGATCGGAATTTGCTTGGCGAAATCGAGAAATTCCAGACCCCGATCGAGGCGACTGCGAACTGCGGTTCGTTCGCTGTTAGTCAGGCCATCCCATTTATTGATTGCAATGACTAAGGCACGACCGCTGTCGAGCACCTGACCCAGAATAGTGGCGTCTTGGTCAGCAAAGCCTTCCCGGGCATCGACCACAAAGACCACGACTTGCGCCTGGTCAATAGCTTGAAATGCCTTGATAACGCTGAATTTTTCTACGGCCTCGTTTATTCGGGAACGTCTCCGCATGCCGGCCGTATCGATGAACAAATACGGTCGCTCATCCCATCCCACTTCCACTTCGATCGCATCGCGAGTGGTCCCCGGCTGATCGAAAGCGAGAAGCCGTTCTTCGCCGAGCAGGCGGTTGATCAGTGTCGATTTGCCGACATTCGGCCGGCCTACGATGGCTACCCGACAGCGATCGTCTTTCGGGTCGAATTCTTCTTCTTCCGCCGGTTCTTCCGGTAGGCCGAGTAGCTCCAGGAATTCATCTTGGAGGTCGTTAACACCGCGTCGGTGCGCCGCTGAGGTGCCTACGCACGGCAAGCCGAGCGTGGCGAACTCGCTTAGCGCGAGGGTTTCGTCCAATCCGTCGGTCTTGTTGACCACCACCAGGATGGGCTTTCCGGAGCGACGCAATTCCGCAGAAATGTCGATATCATCACGGAGCACGCCGGCTCGTGCATCGACAACTAGCAAAATGACGTCTGCTTCGTCGATGGCTATGCGCGCTTGGCCCGCCATGTGTTGCGCAAGTGCATCCGGGCTCACGCTCAAGCCGGCGGTATCTACTACCAGATAGCGATGGCCTTCTTCGCTTTCACAGACCCCGTAGTGGCGGTCACGAGTGAGCCCTGACAGGTCGGAGACGATCGCGTCCCGCGTTCGAGTCAGGACGTTATAGAGCGTAGATTTGCCAACATTGGGTCGACCAACTAGGGCAACTACAGGCAGGAGCCGCGTCGGCCCGGTTGGTGCACCCATGATCGCTGCCTAGCCCTCGCCGAGGCGATAAGCTGACAGCGTTCCGTTGAGATCGAGCGCATAAAGTACGTCGTCGGCGACAACCGGAGCCGAGCGAATGCCCTTTTTACCTGGACGCGCTCGTGCAACGACTTCGCCGCTTTCTATGTTTATCCAGTGCAGGAAGCCTTCGAAATCACCAACCACAACGGTATCGCCCTGTACGGCTGGGGTAGTTAGGAAGCGAAACAACAGGTCGTCTTGCCGCCACAGCGCGCTGCCGCTGCGCGTGTCCAGATTCAGGACTTCGCCGCTAGTCGTGGTCACGAGTAGGGCAGCGCCGGTTAGGGTGAAGCCGGTATAGGACGATAAGTCGCGCGTCCACAGCACCCGGCCTGACTCGCCAGCGAGTGCTTGCGCCTTCGATTCATAGCCGACAGCGAAAAGATCGCCCTGGATGAGCATCATTTGCCCGTCCACGTCGACCATCCGTTCCAGCTCAGTGCGTCCGGCCGTATCGCTGAGTAGGGATTCCCACTCAGTCTCGCCGGAGATGTTGTCTACCGCTCGAACACGGCCGTTGGCCTGTCCGATAAAGGTCAGTTTCTCACCAATGATAGGCGATGCGTTGCCACGAATACTCAGTGCTGGGACCGCGCTATCGACTACCCAGCGCTGCTTACCAGTAAGGCTGTCAAAGGCGAAGGTGCGGCCATCATTGCTAACCGCAACGACCATTCCCTGACCAATTGCCGGGGCTGAGACGATTTCTGACGTGACTTTGGCACGCCAATGCTCAGAGCCATCCAGATCGAACACCAGTAGGTCGCCTTCCAGCGTGCCCATGACGACAAGTCCGCCGCCGGACACCGGGCCGCCACCCAGACGCACGCCCGTGTCTACTTGCCAAACAGTGCGTCCGCTGCCGGCATCCAGTGCCATGATCGCGCCCTCAAGGTTCGCGGCAAAGACCTTGCCTCCGGCGACGTCTGCACCGATGTTGGCACCGGCCAATCGTGCACCTTTACCGACGTCAGTTGACCAAAGCTTAGTGACTTGGCGCTCGGATACTAGATCAACCAGTTCGGTAGGCGGATCTATGTTGTCCTTGGGTGCCTTACTACCGTCGCCCTTGCAGCCAGCAATGGCGGCCAGCGCGATCAGCAGCGGGAGCGTCAGCCTGCGGTCAATCATGAACTGGCCTCTTCCGCTGCTCCGGAGGCAGCGTCTTGAGCCGCTTCGGCTGGCGCAGTTTCTGCTTCTGTCTCAGCTTCGTCATTCACTGTCTCTGGAGCCTCCGAGACCTGCGCGATAATGACAGCACTGGCAACGTCGCCGAGTTTCATTTCGACCATGTCGCGTCCGGGTGCGGCGACGTCCATATAACTCAATGCACTATCGTAAGCAGTTTCGGCGGCGGCACGGTCGCCTTTGTGCGCTAGCGCGTCGCCGCGAACTTCTGCGATGGCTGCTCTGAAACCGGCGGTCTGAATGCTCTCCAACTGCCGCAATGCTTCGTCGCTTTGGTCAGCGGCGATCAGCACTCGAGCTAAGCGCAGGCGCGCGACCGAGTTAACCCCGGCAGGGCTCGCTTCTGCTGCTGCTTGGCGCAACTGCGCAATTGCCGCTTCGCTATCGGCGCTGACGATGAGACGCTCGGCCTTAGCTAACGTGGCTAGGCCTGCATAAGGCGTGTCCGCATAGGAACCGGTCAGTGCCTTGAAGTGTGCGTCGAAGGTCTCGCTGTCGATGTCCGGAGCAATCATTTTCTGGTACTGCTCCATGGCTTCGCCGCGGTGAACCGTTTGCGACTCGCTCCAGCGCTTTCCGCCAAAAACCGCCAACAGGCCGACTAGCAGCCCTACAACGATAGAAGTGGCGTTTTTCTCCAACCACTTACGTACTTGTTCACCTTGTTCGTGCGAATCGAGAATCTCGTCTGCCATGGTTCTGCTTTCATTCGTGACTAGGAATCGCCGAGCGAACTCGGCGAGGGGTAGTGTAGCTGTGTGCGGGTTTGCTGGCGCCTACTGGCCCTGAATGTCGGTCGGGTCAGCTTGAAGCTGGCCTTGCGCATTATTGCTCAACGTCAAGTTTGCGACGTTGCCACGCTCATAAGCCTGCAGGTCAACGGCTTGCCCGGCGATGAACAACCGACTATTCGTTACGTTGCCTAAGCGCAAGCGCAGCGGAGGCGTTCCGCTGAATTGGTGCTCACCGGCCGTGAGTGTGCGGTAGACCAAGCGTTCGCCGCTGCCATCCACCAACGACACCCAGCTTGCTTGATCCAATTCCAGCTTGAGCTGGTTGGGGCTGGGCTCAACGGTTGTGCCGCGGCCCAGTCCAAACGGTGTCAACGATGCGGCTACGGGCGGAGACATTTCATCGTCGTCGCCCTGCGCAGCGTCGCCATTGGCAGGGGTGATGGCGGGGATATCAGCCAGGGTATTCGGGTCGGATACCCGGTCGGCGCCTTGGTCGGCTGCAGCGTCGGATTCCGGAACCGGCAAATTCACGTCTTGACTGTCTTGATCACTCAGAATTCGCGGGGTTCCATCGCCGCTTACCAGCCAGTAGAGCAGCGGCAGCACCAATGCGGTGCCGACCACGTAGCTTGCCATGAGCGTATAGCGCTCCATCCAGCGGCTCCGGCGCACTCGTATCGAACCGTCGGGCACCCGTGGCATCGGGTCTACAATGATTAATTCGCGAAGCCGCTGCTCAATTTGCTCGTCTGGTAGTTCCAAAATCTTAGCGTATGAGCGAACGAAACCTCTGTAGTAGATCGGCGCGCCGATATGGTCGGTGCGGTCACTTTCCAAATCTTTGACGGTCGACCCGGCCAACTTCAATTTACGTGCAATTTCGTCAACCGAAAATCCCGCATTTTCGCGCGACTGACGCAGCCACTCACCCAGGGACGAGGGGATCTTGTTATTCGATCCGTGCGAGCTTTCCTGCTCGTCTATGCTCATTTCAGCTTCTCCTTCAGCTGGCGGGCCTGTACAGAGTTGGGGTATGCGGCCAACAGGCGCGAAGCGTATTCCTTCGCAGCTCTGTCGTCACCTAAAGATTCTTCGATATTGACCGCTAAGGACAAAAACTCGGCAGAGTCGCCCTCTGCGAATTCATACCGCTGAGCGAACGCGCGCGCTTTCATGTGGTCGCCGCTGTTGTGCAAGATGACTGCCATGGGCAACAGCGCGGAGGAAAAATTCGGGTCACGGTCTAGCGCGCGGCGCAAATAGTCTTCGGCCAAATCAGGCCGGTTCGCCGAGCTCGCGCACATGCCAGCGTTGGTTAGCGCGGCCTGCGGGGTTTTGTAGAACGGGTCTTCCAACGCTTGGTCGAAGTATGGGAAGGACTCTTCGACCTTACCGGCACGACACAGGAATCCGCCCAAGTTGTTATTCATATCGCCAGATTCGGGCTCTATAGCTACCGCTTGTCGGTAGTGAGCCTCCGCCTTTTCTAGTCTTCTAATCCGCTCGTTGAGGATGCCAGAGACTGTATGCGCGTCGGCTGAGCGGGGGTTGAGTCGCAACGCTTTTTGCAAATGCTCCAGGGCAATCTCCCGCTTGCCTAGCGCCATGTAGCCCTGGGCCAAACTGACCTGGACGTCGGCCGCCTTCAAACGGTCCTCGCTGACCCCACCGCGTGGCGTGACAAAACCGGGAGCACCATCCATTGCACAGCCAGCTAGCGCTGTCACCAGCAATGCGACGGTGACGTAGCGCAAGCGTGTGATCATGCCGCGTGTTCCACTTGCACCGGGATCCCAATGCCGGACTTTAAGTCCAACTTGGACTGGTGCTCGGCCTGACGTCGGGTGCGATCAGCGACTTTTCCTACAAGCTGACCGCAAGCGGCATCAATATCCTGGCCCCGAGTTCGGCGCACCGCCGCAAATTCACCCTTGCTCTTAATCCGATGCTGAAAGGCCTTGATAGTATCCTCATCGGAACACTGGTAATCCGTTCCGGGAAACGGATTGAATGGGATCAGGTTGAGCTTCGACGGCAGTTGGCGCATCAGTTTGACTAACTTGTCAGCCAGTGCGAGATCGTCATTGACGCCCTTGATCAAGGTGTATTCGAACGTCACATTAGCTCGAGGGCGATTGACTAGATAACGCTTGCACGCTTCCATCAACTGCTCGATCGGGTACTTCTTGTTCAGCGGCACCAGTTGGTTGCGAACTTCGTCGACCGGGGCATGCAAAGAAACCGCCAGACTAACGTCGGCAGCTGCGGACAGTTTGTCGATCGCCGGGACCAGTCCTGCGGTACTCAAAGTCACGCGCTTGTTGGCTAACCCAAAACCCAGATCGTCGCGCATCAGGCCCATCGCAGTGATCACCGCATCAAAATTGAGCAGCGGTTCACCCATGCCCATCATCACCACGTTGGTGATTCGACGATTAGTCTTTCGGCAGTGCTCCAAGGCTTTCGCTGCCAGCCAAACTTGACCAATGATCTCGGCCGCCGACAGGTTCCGCTGGAAGCCTTGCGTAGCAGTTGAGCAAAATGTGCAGTTGAGCATGCAGCCAATTTGCGAGGAAACACAAAGCGTTCCGCGAGTCGGTTCGGGTATGTACACCGTCTCGACTGCGCCGCCCTGAACTTCGATCAGCCACTTGCGCGTGCCGTCGACCGAAATTTGTTCGGTCATTACTTTCGGCGGCGTGATCTCGGCTAGCTCGTTGAGCTTGGCTCGCAGCACTTTACCTAGATCGGTCATGTCCTCGAAGTTACTCACTCCGCGGTGATAGACCCATTTCATGATCTGGTCACCGCGGAATGGCTTTTCGCCCATACCCGCAAAAAACTCCCGCATGCCCTCACGATCGAGGTCCATTAAGTTGGTGCGGCTGGGTAGGTCGGTCATCGGTATCTTAGCCTCGCGGGCACAGCGTGCTTGAAGCGAAGAAGTACGCGATTTCGTTAGCCGCGTTCTCAGCGCTGTCGGAACCGTGCACGGCGTTGGCGTCGATGCTGCTAGCAAAGTCGGCGCGGATGGTGCCAGCGTCAGCCTGCTTCGGGTCGGTGGCGCCCATCAGGTCACGATTGACGGCAACGGCGTTCTCACCTTCCAGCGCCTGGATAAACACCGGGCCGGAGGTCATGAACTTAACCAAATCGTTAAAGAACGGACGCTCGCGGTGCACGGCGTAAAAGCCCTCGGCTTCAGCCTGAGACAGGTGCTGCATGCGCGCGGCGATGATGGTCAGACCCGCCGCTTCAAAGCGGGAAAGGATCTGGCCGATGGCGTTCTTAGCGACCGCATCAGGTTTCAAAATTGAGAGGGTGCGCTCCAGCGCCATGTTCGCTCCTTTTTACTCAGGCAGATAGACAAAAAGCTCCGCTGTCACCTGCCCTGAGCGACTTGGGAGCTTAGCATGAAAAGCCACGCGAAATCGTGGGCTTGAATGATAGTTCGAGCGTGAAGTCTAGCTTCTTGCTGCAGCGCAGCGCAATGGGCGCCGGGCTAGGCTAGGGGCTGCGTTCAGCTAAGGCACCGAAGGTCATAGTTTACTCTCTGGATGAGGGGTCTGACGCCGCTGGCGGCCATTTCAGGCCACGTCCAGAGCGGCCACGTGAGTTGTTCAGTTGTCCCAAGGGGCTTTACCAGTTGGGATGGTCGAAGAACTGCGGGTAGCGCTCCAGCACATGATGAACTAGCGCGACCGCAGTGCCGTCTTCCGGGGCCTTTTTCAGCGCTGCCGCGGCGGTGGAGATCTCCAGCAGCAGGATATGCAGATTGGCGTCGGCTTCCGGTCCCAGTTCGCAGTTCTGGATCAAATAGGCCACGCTGGCGTCAATCTCATTGGCCGCTGCCAGGGCTGCTTCGGCTGCCAACGGTCCGTGATCGCTCGCGACAGCTGCCCGAATTCGCTCCATGCCGGTGCGCAGTGCTTGATCGGTGCTCCAGCGTTCGCCGTCGTTGAGTTTGAGTTCGATGCTCTTCGTATCGTCGTGGGAATGGGCCTGCGCGTGCTCATCGTGGTGATCGCTGTCCGCAGCGCCCCAAGGTGCTGGCGGCGCC
>QIMA01000275.1 GCA_003233535.1 Rhodanobacteraceae bacterium | reverse complement strand
CTTCAGTGGGTCCGTTCGGACGTTTCGCAGCTTGCTACTGGTAGGAGCAGGCTTGCCAGCGATGCGGCGCCCTGGCGCCGCCTTGACGTGCGCCCTCAACAGCGCAAAGCAGCGCGAGCAGGGCTCGCTCCTACATAGAGAAAGTGCACAGACCGGTTCAGGGACCGCCCTATCCCGGATGTTTCATAAACTTCACGCGCCCTCGCTAGCACGATACAAACGTCAGTCTGCGTCGGGCTTGGCGTGACCAGTGCCGCCTAACGGCAAGTCGTTCGTGACCCGAACGTCGGTAAACCAGATGCTGCCGTCCACCTGTTGCTCGGCTGGAATGCGCGCGGCTAACTCCAGACTAAACCACTGCGCAGGGCAGCCTTGGCTTGGCACTTCAAAGCTGACAGTGAAGTTGCGCCAGGGGCTGTTGCCACGGAAGAGCTCGCTTTCACCGAGGGGGAGAGCGTGGCCTGACCCCGCACAAGACAGTTTCCAGGACATTCCGCGAGGCGTTTCTAGGTCATCCAATCTGACTCGACCATCGATTCGGTATTGACCAGGTCCCATCAGCAGCAGCTGGCGTATATGTTTGAACGGCACCCTGCGATCGTGAAAATAGACCCGCAGCGCCGATCCGCCAGCGTCGTCTAAAGCGCCGAAGACGATGTCCGCCCCGACCACTTTGCGCCAGCTCCAAGCCAGCAAACTCTCACTGACGTCGCCAGCAAACCGGGAGTCACGCAAGTGCTGCGCAGAGGTGCCGCTGCGCTGTGCGATGCGCTCGCTCAGACGCTGCCAGTCTTCGCCCCGGAGTAGCCTCGAGGTGATGCCACCGGATTCCTCAGAAGTCAGTGGAGATCCGTCGCCGGCAAGCAATCGTTCCAATTCCAGCACCGCGGCTAGAGGCTGCGCCTCGCGCACAAAGCGCGTGATGTACTGCGAGCGCCATGCTGGGTTCTTGCTGAGATAAGGAAGGAGCTTGCGCGCGCCGAAGGGGTTCGCGCCGACAGTACCCAGCAGCGGAAACAGCTCGCGCATGGTTTCAGGCTGAAAGCGAAGCACTCTATCAAGCCGTTTCAGCGCCTGATCCAGGTCTTGATCGCTCAATGCGCGCAGCGCGAGCCAGTACTGAGTTGCGGTGTCACGAGGAGATGCTTGGGCTGCTGCGTACATCAGCTGCTCGGCGCGAACTTGATCTCCGCGACGCTCTTCAATTGCACCCAGTACGCGCAACGCACGCCCTTCGAATGGGTATAGTGCAGCAATGCGCGTGGCCAACAGTTCTGCCGTTTCCAAGTCTCCGCTGTCCAACGCCTCGCTGGCTAGCTGACTAACCGCATCAGGCTGACTGGAGTTGAGTCGCGCTGCGCGATCTGGGGCGGGGTTCGACAAATAGTCAGCGTAGCCGCGCACTGCAATTAGCCACACAAGTGCAGCGCACAACAGCGCGATACCAACGGGCTTTAGCCAGTGGGGAAGTTCTTTGTGATCGACAGGCCCACTCGCCATTGCCCGCTTTCCCAATGCACCGCTAAGCTGGGCAGCAGTCTAGTCGCTAAACACCAGCGGCAGCTAGCGCGGCGACGCCTTAACGCTGATTGCTGCAATTCGGGGTTGCGAGCCGTTCATTCGAATGACCCAATGCAAATCACCCACACGGGTTACTGCTTTACGTTCACCCTCTGGCACGAAGGTCTCTCGGTATCGGGCATAGCCGATCGCCGTTTCGGTATCCATCTCCCAGCGGACGTCAGCCAGCTCCAAAAAGCGCATTTGCGCCTCTTGCATCCGGTCCCGGAGACCGTTGAGATCACTATGCTTAGTCACTGAACCGCTGAACAAGCGATCGAAGCGCAATAAATCACCCGCAGTGTAGGCTGAGGCGAAGTCTTCGACTAAGGCTGCTGCTTGGGTAGCCGACGGCGCCCGCTCGAGCGGCGGCAGCATCGGACCCATTCGTCTGATGTTATCGCGCGGCGCCACCGCGAGAGTTGGGGGAGGCCGAACAGCTGGGGTTGCTGCCGCAGCAGTGTCGTCCAAGCGCGCCGCCAATATAGATCGCTGCTGTGTAAGAGGCGCTCGGCTCTCGGTCACCGCCGTTGCACTAGAACCAGAGTTCAAGTTATTGAGCGCAGCACTAGTTGCGGCACCAGGGCGCACTTGGGGAATGCCCTGCGCTGCGCCGCCAGGCGTTGGCGTTGGCGTTGGCGTTGGCACAGAGGCTACGCTAAGCGCAACTTGATTGGCTGCAAGCTGCGTGGGTGCTTTGCTGGTGCTCGGGTTTTTGGACCCAGTCAATGCCGGGTCAGCATTGGTTCCGGCGAGTGACCCGGCGCTAGCTGGCGACTCAGCGAGGAAAGCACGCTCAGTGGCGACGTCACTAGTCACCGGCGGTTCACCAACCGCCTCCGGCAGCCCCGCCGGCAAAGCGGGCGAAAACTCGTCGTTCGCTGCAGTGTTAGCAAAGACGGCTTCGCTTGAGGACTGCCCTTCGCCGGCAGCGAGCAGGCGAGCGATCGCGTCGTGCGCCGCCTCATCCGGCGCACTTAGGCCAGGGTGACTGGAAGCAACCGTCTCTGGGGCTACCGCGGAATTTTCGATCGTTTCCAGGTCACTGTCGGGCTGGTCCAGTTCGCTGTCAGCAGGCTGTGCCTGGCTGGCGTTTGGCCCATCAATCGACCGACCATCTGCCGCCGCAATAGATCTTAATGTCGGGCTCGCCGGTGCCGCTGGGGCACGTTCAATCTCGACTCGCTCCGACTGTGCGATCGTTGGCATCGCAACACTCTGCGCGTCGCTATTGACCCAATAGACCAGTGCAAGCAGCACGACTGCGCCCAAGCCCATGATCGACAGCGTAATGGCAGGCAGATGATGCACCAAGGCGCCCGAAAGCAGCACCTCTCGATCGTCTACCGGCGACGTTACGGCCGCCTGCATGGCTAGTCCAGTTGATGCCGCCTCAAGCTGAAGGCCATCGAGACCATTCTCGGTATCGTAGCGCTCGCGCCGCGTTGGGGTTTTCAACGACTGCCAGGCAATATTGACCTTGTCGGCGTAAACCGATTCCCACTGATCGCGATTGCGATCGGGGTGCAGCCACTTAATCAGCCAGCGATAGTTCTCCTTTAGTCGCTGCTGAGTGGCGTCGATAGGGCAGCCGAGAATTCGGTAGGCGTTGGCGTTGGGGCCGAAAAGAATCTGCTGCAGGTAAAAGATGGCCGCTTCGAAGAGTTCCTCGGCGTCCAATCCGGTGCGCTCGCTGGCGACTGCCACGGCCGCCTGATCTCCCGCCGCCACGCGCAGCACCAGGACAACGTCATCGGCGAGTGCACGGCTGCGCAGTTCGGCGACCCGAGCCGGATCCCGAAACACTGTTACGGCGTCATTGAGTGCGTCAGCGCTGGACATGGTTGCGTAGATTGTTCTCCAGTTTCGCTCAGAACTTTGATCAGTCCGTCGCGAATTTTGCGCTACCCGAGTGGAAATGACAGCGTCTAGTTTTTGGTCAACGCTTTTGGCGTGGCTCCACCGTAGGAGTAGTACAAGTAGTCGCCATAGCCGCCGTAGCCGTAGCCGGCGATCCGGGCGTCGTACTTGGTCATAACCGCACCGATAACGTGGGCGCGCGCCGCGTAAAGCCGCTTTAGTGCGCCCTTTGCCGTCGCAATCCGCGAGATCCCGGACTCCACAATAATCAGCGTACCGTCGGCCATATTCGACAATATCGGCGAATCGGCCAGACCCATGATCGGCGGTCCATCGATGATCACTTGGTCAAACTTTTCACTAGCCAAACTGACCAGCGAGAGCATTTTCGGACCCGCCAACAGTTCCGCAGGATTTGGCGGCATTGGACCCGAGGGAATCAAAGTCAAACGAGGCGTCTTGGTACCCTTGATTGACCCAGCCGGCCTAATTTTGCCGGATAGATAGTTACTCAAACCCACCGTATTGTCCGTTCCCAGCATACGATGGAGCGATGGGTTACGCAGATCGGCGTCGATCAGCAGCACTCGCCGACCCAACTGGGCGAAGTTGCGCGCCAGCGTCACGGCCGTGGTCGACTTACCTTCGGCAGCCGAGGGGCTCGTTACCAGCAAGCACTTAGGTACGCCATCTTCGGTGGAGAACTGGAGCGAGGTACGAACCGATCGGTAGGCCTCAGAGAACGCCGACCTGGGATCCACCTGTGCCTGTTCTGGAGTCGCACCGCTGAGCTTCGGAATGACGCCCAGCACGCTGATGCCCAAGTGTTTCTCGATCTCTTCCGGGCGTTTGAGGGTGTCGTCCAGGTATTCGAACAAGAAGGCCAAGCCAATACCTATCATCAAACCCAAAATGGCCGAAATCATCAGCGCACGCTTCAAATTGGGTGTGAACGGACGGCTTGGTTGCAAAGCCGGATCGACTATGGAGATATTGTTCGCATCAACATTCGAAGTAATACCTATTTCTTTGTAGCGCTGCAGCAGCGCGTCATATAGCTGACTGTTAGTCTCTACTTCGCGCTCGAGCACGGTGAAATCGGTGCTGCGGCTCTGCATGCTCAGCACATCATCGGTGAGCAGAGCGACTTGCTCCTGAAGCAGTGCCTCTTGGTCTGTGGCTGCCTGAAAGTTCGCAGTCAGGCTGTTGCGAACCATTTGCACTTCGGCCGCGAGCTGCTTATCGATCTGCTCGATCTGGCTGCGGATCTGCTGCATCAGCGGAAAGCCAGGCTTGTAGGTCAGCAGCTTCTCTTGGTATTCCGATTCGAGCTTGCCGCGGGTGACTCGCAATGCCTGCACGCCGGCGTTTTGCAACATGGCTGGGTGCGACATAGCGTTGCTACCCCTGCCCTGAAGCAGTCGCGCCTGCGCTTCAATTCTCGACGTCTTTGCGGAAGTCAGCGCGGAAGTCAACGCCTCCAGCTCGCTAGATAACAGCGTTTCTCGATTGCCAATGTTGACGAATCGTTCGCGCGTAGCGAACTCCGCCAACGCTTTCTCGGAGTCTTGTAGCTTCAATTTGACCTGATCGAGACGGTCCTCAAGGAAGGTCTTGGCATAGGAACTGGTATCGATCTTGCGCTCCATGTTCGCATCCATGAAGCCTTTTGCGATCGAGTTGGCTATGGAGGCTGATAGCGGTGCATCCGGGCTGTAGAAGCGGATTCTAACTAGCCGAGAATTGCGAATCGGGTCGACTTCCAAGCCGCCGCGAATCAGCCCCACCAGTCGGCGGCGTTTATACACCGCTTCCTCCGCCGGCTCCATCGGTGGCGCCTCGCCCATCACCAACTCCATCGCCTTCTGCCACAGCGATGGCGCGCCCATGACGTCGAAAACGGGATTACTGGGATCCAGCTCGCCGGCGATCTTCTCCGCCATGGTGCGGCTGGTCAGCAGCTGAAACTGTGTCTCGTAAAATTCCCGGTCGTAGGGTGCGTCGATCGGCTCGACGCCGGGGATATTGACCACCTGCAAGGATTGGCGTTCAATCTGTATAACGGCGGTAGCGCGATAAATCGGTGTCGTTAGAAAAGTAGCGATGATGCCGGTGAGCATGATGATTGCGAACGCACCGACCACAGTCCAGCGACGCTTGTGAATAACGTTCCAGTACGTCCGGAAATCAAAGCCCTGCTCCTCGGGCTCTTGCTCACCAGCATGAACGAGGGTAGATAGCGCCTGCAGACGCGGATCGGTGGCCACCATGCCGCCACGGCCAGTGGCGCGCACAGGCAGACGGCCGGTACCGTCGTCGGGCTGGTTGCTGGCTGCCGCTTCGCGCATCTAAACTCTCCGAGACATCTGGCCGAATTCACGACCAAGGTTGTTGCTGGGTCAGTACAGAACTCGCGAGAACAGGCCAATGACAGGCAGCGCCTTGAAGAAGTCGCGATAGGCTGATTTCGAACCAGACTCATCAATTACGATCAAGTCTTCTCCGTAGATTAGTGGATCCTCCGAATTGCCGCCGCGGATTTCGCGGATGTCAAAAACGGCGGCCATCCGCTCACTTTTGATCGTACGGAACACGATGATCCCTCGTGGATTAGCATACTCACCCAGCCCTCCGGCGATAACGATCGCCTGAAGCAAGCTGGTTCGCCCTTTTAGCGGGTAAATACCGGGCGCGTTCACCGCGCCCTCAATGGTCACCGTCTGACTGGTAAATTCTTGGACGAACAGCGACACCTGAGGATTTTGCAGGTAGTCAGCCGCCAGTTTTTCAGTAACTTCTTTCTCTAGCTCTGGTACGGTTTTGCCGGCCGCTATCATCGGCCCCAGCAGCGGCAGCGAAATCATCCCCTGCGAGTTTACGCGGACTGGACCGTTGAGCTCAGCGAGCTGATAGACCTGAAGTTCTAGGACATCCTGCGGCCCGATACGATAATCCGACACGCCCCTATAAGCGCCAGTAGGCGAGGTGGAATCGGGCGGGCTGAGCCGGTCCGTAGTCGTGACCATTTTCGCCGTGCCCTGGCGCACATCCTTCAATCCGTCGCTGGCACACCCAGTCAACAGCCCAAGCGCCAACGTCCACGTGGCCAACAGCGGCAACTTGAAATTCATCGGCATTCTCGATTGCGTGGAACTGAGCATTATCGCGCAAACTCCTTGCTACGTCTGTTCGGTATCAGCCGCTTTCAGTAATCGATCGAAATACTCAATGGTGGGCTTAAGCCCCTGCGCCAAACTGATGTTCGGGCTCCAGCCAAGTTCTGCGTTGGCCACTGAGATATCTGGCTGGCGCTGAGTCGGGTCGTCAGAGGGTAGCGGCTGAAACACCAGCTTGGCGCTGCCGCCAACCATCTCGATCACCTTCTCCGCCAACTCACGAATGGTGAACTCGCCTGGGTTACCCAAATTCACCGGACCAGTGAAGCCATCACGCGACTCCATCAGACGCATTAGGCCGTCCACTAGGTCATCAACGAAGCAGAAAGAGCGAGTCTGTGAACCGTCACCGTAAATGGTCAGATCTTCACCGCGCAAGGCCTGCACGACGAAATTGGAAACCACACGACCATCGTTCGGGTGCATCCGCGGGCCGTAGGTATTGAAAATACGCGCAACCTTAATGTCTAGCTGATGCTGACGGTGGTAATCAAAGAACAAGGTCTCCGCGCAGCGCTTACCCTCGTCGTAACACGACCGTATGCCGATCGGGTTGACGTGTCCCCAGTAGTCTTCGGTCTGCGGGTGCACGTGCGGATCGCCATAAACCTCGCTGGTCGATGCTTGCAGGATGCGCGCCTTCACCCGTTTGGCGAGACCGAGCATGTTGATCGCGCCGTGCACGCTGGTCTTGGTCGTCTGCACCGGATCGAACTGGTAGTGCACCGGCGAAGCTGGGCAAGCCAAGTTGTAGATTCGGTCCACTTCCACATAGAGCGGAAACGTCACGTCATGGCGCATCAGTTCAAAGCGCGGATTGCCCATCAGGTGCTGAACGTTGGCTTTGTTGCCGGTGTAGAAATTATCCACACAGAGCACGTCATGCCCCTGCGCTATCAATCGCTCACACAGATGGGAACCTAAGAAGCCGGCGCCGCCAGTGACCAACACGCGCAAACCGGTTAGTGACCTCACGACGGCAACCCGCTCAGATCGGGAAAAACGACTCCGCGACCGCGGCCGATCCCCCAGTACTCCAGTCCGGCAGCCTCGACCTTGGCCGGATCGTAAATATTGCGCCCATCGAACAGCACCGGATGCTTCAGCGTAGCCAAAATCGCCGCGAAGTCCGGTGCCCAGAAGGCTTTCCACTCGGTAACCACCGCCAGTGCATCTGCGCCATTTAGGGCCGCCATAGGCTCATCAGCCAGCGTGAGTGCAGCCTGGTCCGGATACAGATGTCTGGCCTCACTGGCTGCCTCTGGATCATAGGCTTGAACGCTTGCCCCGGCCTGCCATAGCGCTTCCATCAAGTAGCGGCTAGGCGCCTCGCGCATGTCGTCCGTATTCGGTTTGAATGATAGGCCCCAGATGGCGATAGTCTTGCCTTTGAGCCCTTCCGGAAAGCGCCGACTGATCATCGCCATGAGTTTGTGCTTCTGTGCCTGGTTGACCGCCTCTACGGCCGCAATGATTCGCGTTTCGTAGCCGTGTTCGGCTGCCGTTTTACGCAAAGCCTGCACGTCTTTGGGGAAACAGGAGCCGCCATAGCCGACTCCGGGATAGATAAAGGAGTAACCGATACGCGGATCTGAGCCGATACCCAATCGCACAGACTCGACGTCGGCGCCAACTCGTTCGGCGATATTGGACATCTCATTCATGAACGAGATTTTCGTCGCCAATAGCGCATTGGCTGCATATTTGGTCAGTTCGGCGCTGCGCTCGTCCATCAACACCATGCGCTCATGATTGCGGTTGAACGGCGCGTACAGCGACTTGAGCTTCTCAATCGCCACGGCTGAACGGGTGCCGATGACAATGCGGTCGGGCTTCATGCAGTCTTTGACCGCGTCGCCCTCTTTGAGAAACTCTGGATTCGAAACGACGTCAAATTGGTGTTCTACACCTCGCTCTGTAAGCGCCGCACTCAGGGCTGCGCGAACGTTGTCGGCGGTACCCACAGGAACCGTAGACTTATTCACGACCACAGCATAGCGTTTTAGGTTCGCGCCCACCGTCTTGGCTACTGCAAGCACATGACGCAAATCAGCGCTGCCGTCTTCATCAGGCGGTGTGCCGACCGCAATAAAAATCACCTCGCCGTGCTCGACGGCCGGCCCGCTATCACAGGTAAAGCGCAGGTTCCCAGCAATCCGATTACGTTCGACCAAATCCTCCAGCCCAGGCTCATAGATGGGAATCTCACCGCGATTGAGCCGGTCGATCTTGTCCTGATCAATGTCTACACAAACCACTTGATTACCGACGTCTGCAAGGCATGCACCGGTTACCAAGCCTACGTAGCCTGTTCCGAAAATCGTTACATCCATGTCCTAATAGATCCTCAACAGCTATTTTCGTGAAACGGAGAGTCGCACCGCTAACGAGCCAAAAACTGCGTTGCCAATCTTGTCGCACAGGCCGCCTGCCCGGCACAGCGAGTCTCAACGATCACTGTCATCACCGGCAGACTCCCACGCATCTTCCCCTGAATGATGCTCGGTGTTCTTTTGCACATCTTCTAGCTGCGCGCGCAGGTACTTCGCTTCCGCCCTAGCGTCCGCCCAGCGTCGCTTCATTGAGCGATACTTCGACGGCCAAAAGCCCCGCCCGATCATGAACGCGACCACGAACAGCCCAACGGTACTCAGTAGATCCATGAATATGCCGCGCCACACGGTCTACGCTCCTGCTTTTGCAATGTAAGAGTGGAAAATCATGCACTCGCGACAGCTGTGCTGCAACGCGTCAAAGTCTATGCTCCCACCGTGAGGCGGAAGTGGCAACGCTAGCTGCCAAAGGAACATCGTTGCTATACGCAAAAAAGCTTGCCCGAAGTGACATCGGGCAAGCCTTTAATATTGAGTACTAGAACGGGCCGCTCGTCACTCAGCGGCCACTCCAGACCTTATGAGCTCGATACTCAGTCCAGAATCTCCAGCAGCTCCACCTCGAAGATCAGGGTTGAGTTCGGCGGAATCGGGCCGGAACCGTCGGGACCATAGGCCAATTCGCCCGGGATAAACAGCTTGTATTTGCTGCCGACGCTCATCAGTTGCAAACCTTCCGTCCAGCCCTTGATTACGCCGTTCAACGGGAACTCAGCCGGAGCCTCACGCTCGTAGCTGGAATCAAACTGGGTGCCGTCGATCAAGGTACCCAGGTAATGCACCTTCACGCGATCGTTGGCAGTGGGCTTGGGACCGTTGCCTTCGCGCAGCACCTGATACTGCATGCCCGACTCAGTCGACTTGACGCCAGCCTTGTCCTTATTCTCGACCAGGAAGGCCGCGCCCTTGCTACTGTTTTCTTCGCCCATTTTCGCCACTTTCTGCTGCTGAATCTCCTGCAGCTGGGCGCGAAAATCATTGCTGATCTGCTGGGCCTCTTCGGTGGTCAGCTTGGTTTCTTTGCCGCCAAACGCGTCCTGCAGACCGCGGATTACCACGTCGAGGTCGACTTGCTCTTCGATGTTCTTCATCTGGTTGCCGAAGTTCATGCCGATCATGTAGCTGTTGCGATCTTTGTCAGTCGTGAGTTCCTGCGCCTGCAGCGTCTGCGCAGACATGAGTACAGCCAAGGTGCCGC
This sequence comes from Rhodanobacteraceae bacterium, assembly GCA_003233535.1. Classification (GTDB taxonomy): domain Bacteria; phylum Pseudomonadota; class Gammaproteobacteria; order Xanthomonadales; family SZUA-5; genus SZUA-5. The sequence goes on along the minus strand of QIMA01000275.1, from coordinate 294 downwards.
CGACAATGGCCAGCGCGGAGCGATGCTTCATAGGGATTACCTCGTCGAAGATAAGCATTAGGTGTGTTTTGAACCCGACTGGGACTGCGCCGGGAGAACAAAGTTCTCCATTCTGGGACTTGAATGGAAAAATTGCCAAAGGTCAGTCGGTATTCGTTCATCTTTAGTGGGCTCTGGTGCAGGCATTCAAGCAAGGGCCTGCGAGCCACACGACCAGCGCTACGGCCGACCAGTCCCAAGTTGGCTGCTGTGGCAAACGGCTGATCGGCAGCCTGAGTGGTAGCATCGCGCCCC
>QIMA01000346.1 GCA_003233535.1 Rhodanobacteraceae bacterium | reverse complement strand
CGCCAACCATTGCGCGCACCACCATCTCGACCGAAGCGCACTATTTGCTCATGCGTCACGTCTTCGACGGCCTCGGCTATCGCCGCTATGAGTGGAAATGCGACAACCTCAACGGGCCGTCCAAGCGAGCGGCCGAGCGCCTGGGCTTTCGCTTCGAGGGCGTCCACCGGCAGGCGCGCGTCTATAAGGGTCGCAATCGCGACACCGCATGGTTCTCCATTCTCGATAGCGAATGGCCAGTCTTGCGCCGATCTCTGGAGGCTTGGTTAGCGGTGGAAAATTTTGATGCTGGCGGCAGCCAACGAACCCGTCTGGATGTGTCTGCGGTATCGGCGTAGATCGGAACTCGGTGGAAGGTGCTTGCAGGTACTGGGAGCCGTCGCGAGCAAGCTCGTTCCTACCAAAAGCAGTTTCCTTTTTGGGTGGTGCTTTAAGCTTGTGTAGGAACGTGCTTGCGCGCGATCTGATTCAGCAACAGCTGCGCTGCGCATTGATCACAAGCTGACTCATCTGTGCATGGCTCAATCGCGCTCACGTCAGAAACAACGGCCCAGCGCACCCATCCGCACCCCTGCCAATCGTCCGGCATGACCAACAGCACGGCGTGACTTCATGCACTCATCACCGTTGACGCACGCGTCCACCCTGTGAGTTGATCAACTCTTGCGCGGTGGTGACCCATGCTGCAGATTTCTGAGCTTTGCAAAACCTATCCAAACGGCGTGCAGGCGCTAAAGAACGTCAGCCTGGACATTCCCAAGGGCATGTTCGGCCTGCTCGGGCCCAACGGTGCGGGCAAGTCTTCGCTGATGCGCACGCTGGCCACGCTGCAGGAAGCTGACAGCGGCAGCGCGACATTCGACGGACTGGATGTGTTGGTCGACAAGGACAAAGTTCGCCGCATTCTCGGTTACCTGCCGCAGGACTTTGGCGTCTATCCGAAAACCAGCGCTGAAGACTTGCTCACCCATTTCGCCGTGCTCAAGGGGCTGACCGAGCGCAAGCAGCGCAAGGAAGTGGTCGACGGGCTGCTCCAGCAGGTAAATTTGTGGGATCAGCGCAAGCGCAAACTGGGCACCTATTCTGGCGGCATGCGTCAGCGTTTCGGTATTGCCCAGGCGCTGCTTGGCGACCCCAAGCTGGTGATCGTCGACGAGCCAACCGCTGGCCTTGATCCTGAAGAGCGCAATCGTTTCTTGAATCTGCTAGCGGAAATTGGCGAACAAGTGGTGATCATCCTCTCCACCCATATCGTTCAGGACGTCACCGATTTGTGTCCGCGCATGGCGATCATCTGCGAGGGCGAAGTGTTGCTCAGTGGCGAACCGCTGCAGGCGATCGAAACCCTGCGGCAGCGGGTCTGGCGCAAGGTGGTTAGCAAAGACCGTTTGCCTAGCTACCAGCGCGACCACACGGTGCTCTCGTCCCGTCTGGTCGGCGGCCGTCCGGTGCTCAATATCTATAGCGAAACCCAGCCAGACGACGGGTTCGTGCAGGTCGATCCGGATCTGGAGGACGTGTATTTCCAACGCCTGCGTGAGTTCGAACAGGCCGCCTGAGCCCGTTTTGCAGCGCCCGAGCAGCCGCTTGGGCAACCAGGACCCCGCTAAGCGCTAGCAGGCGCTTCTCGCCCCGTAGACCGACATGGAATGCCGCTATGTTTCGAGAGTTTTTTCGCTTTGAGTTTGGTTTTCAACTGCGTCAGCCGCTGCTCTGGCTGATCGGCGCCATCTTTGGCTTGATGGCCTTCGGTGCGACGAGTTCGGATGCCATCACTATCGGCAGCTCGGTCGGCAACGTGTGGCGCAACGCGCCGTCGACGGTGGTCAATTTTTCCGCCACGTTCTCGCTGTTGGGGATGTTCGTAATCGCCATTTTCATTGCCGGCGGCATACTCCGCGATTTTGAGCTAGGTACGGCAGATCTGTTCTTCGCCAGTCCGATCAAGGCTCGTGATTACCTGTTGGGTCGCTTTGCAGCAGGAACCGTGGCCTGCATGGCGATCTTCGTCTGCGTCTGGCTAGGCATGATCCTCGGTCAGTTCATGCCGTGGATCGACCCCAAACGCCTGGGTGAATTCTCGCTGCTGCCGTATGCCTGGTCGCTGCTGGTGATCGTCCTGCCCAACCTGCTTTTCGGCGGTGCCCTACTCGCTCTGCTAGCGGCAGTCACGCGTAGCCTGTTGATGGTTTACCTGGGCATTCTTGCTTTCTTCGTGTTGTGGCTGATCACCGGATCGATGACCCGCGACCTGGACAATGTCGGCATTGCGGCGCTGACCGATCCCTTCGCGATTCGCGCACTGGCGCAAACCATGCGCTATTGGACCGCCGAGGACCTAAATACTCAGCTGCCCGCGTTCAGCGGCTATTTGCTCGCTAACCGCGCCGTTTGGGGGGCTATTTCCTTAGTCATGATCGGCCTCATGGTGCGCTTGTTTTCGACCAACAAGGCCGGCACCGGCAAGGCCCGCAAGGGCGTCGCGGCGCAGCCTGTAGCCCGTGCATCAACAGATCGCGGCACTCGTCCGTCTCGAGCGCCGCGAGTGCGCCCAAACTTCACGTTCGGTACGAGCTGGGCGATGTTCCGCCGACAGCTGCGCTTTGATCTGCTGGGCGTGCTCACCGGTGTGCCCTTCGTGGTCATGTTGGTGTTCAGCGTGATCAACTTCATCGGCAGCGCCAGCTTTATCGACAGTTTGTTCGACACGCGGGTGTATCCGGTGACCTATTTGATGTTGCAGGCACTGGCCGGATCTACCGGGCTGTTTCTGTTTCTCATCGTGATCTTCTATGCCGGCGAGCTGGTCTTTAAGGAGCGCCAGGCCAAGTTGAATGAGGTAGTCGACGCGATGCCGGTGCCCAACTGGGTGCCCCTGGCGGCCAAGTCCACCGCGCTGATCGGCGTGATCGTGCTGTTCGCTTTGGTTGGCGTCGCCAGCGGCATTGGCTTCCAATTGATCCGCGGCTACAACGAGATCGAACTCGGCGTCTACGCCACGTCGCTACCCATCGGCCTAATGCCTTTCGTGCTGATCGGGCTGCTGACCATGTCACTGATGGTTTATGCGCAGAACAAATTCGTCGGCTTCCTGCTCATAATCGTCGTGTTCATCAGTCAAACCGTGCTCGCAGCGATGGGCTATGAGCACAATCTGTACACCTTCGCGGGCGCGCCGATCGCCGCCTATTCGGCGATGAATGGCTTCGGTCACTATCTCAAGGGTTGGGCCTGGTTCAGCGTCTACTGGTCCCTGTTCGCGCTGCTGTTACTGCTGTTCGCTGCCGCCCTGTGGGTCCGCGGGCAGGTCGGTAGCTGGGCCGACCGACGGCGCTTGGCGATGCAGAAAATGCGCGGACCCTTAGGTGTCACAGTCGCCGTCGTCGCGGTCATCTGGGTCAGCTGTGGGGCCTGGATTTTCTACAACACCAATGTCGTCAACAGCTACGTTTCCAGCGACGCAGCCTTGGACCTGCAGGCGCGCTACGAGCGTGACTACGCCCAGTACAAGGATTTGCCGCAGCCAAAAATCTTGGCTGCCAGAGCGAACGTCGATATTCGACCGGAAGAACTCTCTGCCCGTATCCAGGGTGAATACCGCATCATCAATCCGCACTCCACGCCGATCGACGAACTGCACGTTCAGGTGCAGCCCCTGGTTGAGCTGGAATCGCTGGATCTGCCGGGTGCGGAGTTGATTAGCAACGATGAGCCGCTCGGCTATCGGATCTACAAGCTAGAGCCGCCGCTGCAGCCTGGTCAGGAGCAAACCCTGCGCTTCGTTATTTTCGGGGCCGAGCGCGGTTTCGGCAACGGCATAATCCAGACTCAGATTGTGCACAACGGGAGCTTCTTCACCTCCAGCCTGCTGCCGCAGCTTGGCTACAACGCCAGTGCGCAGATCGTTGATCGCAACGAACGACGAAAGCGAGATCTGGGCGAGGTTCCGCGGATGGCCAAGCTAGAGGACACCGCGGCCTATGCGCGCAATTATCTGACTGACGACGGCGACTGGATCGATTTCAGCACCACCGTGTGCACAGCGCCGGACCAAATCGCCTTGGCGCCCGGCTATTTGCAGCGCGAATTCGAGCGCGCCGGCCGACGCTGCTTCGAATACGCCATGGACCAGCCGATGCTGCCATTTTGGGCCTATCTATCGGCTCGCTGGGAGGTCAAGAAAGACGAGTGGCGCGGGATTCCAATCGAGATCTATTACGACCCGGCGCACGCCTATAACGTCGAAAATATGATCGCAGGTACGCAGGATTCGCTGAGCTATTTCAGCGAGCACTTCAGCCCCTATCAGCACAAGCAGGTGCGCATCTTAGAGTTCCCGCGCTACGCCCGCTTTGCGCAGAGTTTTGCCAACACGATCCCGTTCTCGGAATCCATCGGCTTTATCGCTGATTTGCGCGACACCGAGACGATTGACTACGTCTACTACGTCACCGCGCATGAAGTGGCCCATCAGTGGTGGGCTCATCAGGTGATCGGCGCCGACGTGCAGGGCTCCACCATGCTCAGCGAGTCGCTGTCACAGTATTCGGCGTTGATGGTGATGGAGAAGAAGTACGGTCGTGACAAGATCGGCAAGTTCCTCAAGTACGAACTGGATAGCTACCTGTCGGCTCGCGGCGCGGAATTGGTCGAGGAGCTACCGCTGTATCGGGTCGAAAATCAGCCCTACATCCACTACCGCAAGGGTTCGCTGGTGTTTTACCGGTTGCGTGATGAGATCGGCGAGGCCGCTCTGAATCGAGCGCTGAGTCGATTCTTGGGGCGGTACGCATTCAAGGCCGCGCCTTACCCCACGTCAGTTGATCTGCTCACGCTGATTCGCGAGGAAGCCGGTCCGCAGCATGAGCGGCTGATTGTCGACCTGTTCGAGAAGATCACTTTCTACGACAACCGGGTAGTCAGTGCCGAAGCCAGCGCGCGCGAAGACGGAAAATTTGTGCTGAAATTGGAGCTTTCCGCTGCCAAGCTCTACGCTGACGGCGTCGGCAAGGAAACGCCGGCCGAACTCGATGAGTGGATCGAGGTCGGCGTGTATGCCGAACCGGAAGGCGAGCAGGAACAGGGCGAAGTTTTGTACTTGGAGCGTCATCGAATCACCGAGCAAACGGTAAACTTGGAAGTCGTGCTCGATCAGGAGCCCTATGAGGCCGGATTCGACCCCAGTTACAAGCTGATTGATCGGGTTTCAGGCGACAATCGCAGGCGCGTTACGGTGCAGTGACGAACTCAGCCCTCAGCCCTGATCCTCTCAAAATCCAACCCAAAGCGCGCCAAATACTTGCGCAACCGATCGGCGTCATTACTCGACTGCTTGCGCGCGCGGCTGGCTTGAAACAGCGTGCGACCGGCATCACTGAGAGACTTACAGGAGCGGCAGATCTCGATCACTTGCGCCAGCTGGATCTGATCGAAGCGATCAACATCGCTCCAGTCAGCTCCCAGCAGTTTCGCCGCAGCGGCAATCGATGGCGAGCTCTCGCGAACCGACTCACCCCAGCTGCGGTGCAGTCTGCCGATTTCTTCGTCAACCACGTCAACGGTGATCCGCCCATGCTCAGCCAGCGTGGCCATGCGGGTGATCGAGGCGCCGAGGTCGCGGAAGTTACCGGGCCAGGAGGCCTGCGGCCCGGTGGCGAATTCCAAATAGCGGCGGCGCGCTTCTAGGCTGTAGCTGACCCGTTCGCCGTGATTGCGGGCGTAGCGCTCGAGCTCGAAATCCAAGTTCGGCTCGATGTCTTCGCGGCGCTCGCGCAGGCTCGGCAAGTGGAACGTCCACAAGTTCAAACGGGCGTAAAGATCCTCTCGAAACTGACCTTGGGCGACGGCTTTGGTGAGGTCGCGGTTGGTGCCTGCTAGCAGCTGAAAGTCGCTGCTTACTTCCTTGTCGCCACCGAGTGGGGGGAAGCGTTTGTCTTCGACGGCGCGCAGCAGCATGGCCTGTTCGTCAGCGCCCAGTTCGCCGACTTCATCAAGAAATAGCAGCCCCTGATCGGCACTCTTGAGCAGTCCGGCACGTTCGCTTTGAGCACCGGTGAAGGCGCCGCGCACGTGGCCGAACAGTGCGCTGCCGGCACCGTCTCCGCGCAGCGTGGCGCAGTTAACTTCAACGAACCGGCCCTTCAGTTCGTGCTTGCTCTGTTTGAGTTGGAACAAGTTACGCGCGAGCATGCTTTTGCCCGCGCCAGTCGGCCCCATCAGCAGGATCGGTGCCTTGGAGCGCACCGCTACGCGTTCAATCTGCTCAATCATCCGATTGAAATCGGCGTTGCGCGTGGCAATACCGCCCTTGAGTACCTGGGCGCTTTCTTCGCTGGCACGGGCGAAGCGCTGGGCGATCAAATCGTAGCGAGCCAAGTCCAAGTTGATCAGGCTGTAGCTGCCCGGTGAATCCGCATTTTGCTTGCGTGGTGGACTAGTCTGCAGCAGTTGGCCGGGAATAAAGCGCGCTTCGGAAAGCAAAAACAAACAGATCTGCGCTACGTGCGTACCGGTGGTGATGTGGACCAGATAGTCCTCGTTGTCCGGATCGAAGGGGTAGGTGCGAACGAAGTCGAACAAGCGCGTGTACATCTGCTCGAAGTCCCACGGATCGGGGACGAAGAAGTCGTGCAGGATCACTTCGGTTTGCGGCGCCACTTCGAGCAGATCGGCTTTGACCTGCTGCGCTAGCGCCGTGCTGCGGCGCATGTCGACCAGCAGCTCGATGCGCTCGGGCAGGAAGTCCTCGAACCGACCCAAGCTGACGGTGGGCCGCCATTTTTCCCAGCGACCACGGCCGCGACCGGCGTCCAGCTGCGTGCCCAAAAATCCGATGACGACGCTTGGGTTCATTCGCAAGTCCTATAAATATAGATAAACACTATATCTCAGTATTCAAATAGCGGATTAACAGCGGTCGATGAAAAATCCATGAAATATGGTAAGTATCTGAAATAAAAGATTTTAACGTCGTTTCAAAAAAGTTGGCACGGTTACTGATATGTCCTAAGTGAGAGGCGGGACATCGCTCGCCACGCAAGGATCACAATCATGGCCAATCGCAGTCTTTTCGCATCGCAACCGCAAACGGCGACCGATGTGCGCAATGCCGCTGGTGGGCAAGCCTATGCTGGTGCGCCACAACAGCGGTAACCGTAGCTCAATGGCAGAGCAGCGCACTGTGAATGCGCAGAACCGGGTTCGATACCCGGCGGGTGCCCCAGATTCAGGGGATGTAGCTCAGCTGGATAGAGTGCCGGCTTGTCAAGCCGGAGGTCCGGGGTTCGATGCCCCGCATTCCCGCCATATTTACGTGAATTCGCCTGAACGGCGCGATGGAGACCGCGACAGAGAACAAGTGGGTACGAATGCCGCTGGGAATACATGGAAGGGCGCAAGCCTCCGGTTCAAGTCCGGGCGTGATGCTCAACGAGCAGAACGCATTCTCAGCACACTGGTCGTCCAGTGGTTTTTCTGCAGGAGCAGTGTAGTGGTTCATACACCCGACTGAGGAAAAATCGCTGGGCGATCAAGGGCCTAGCGAGGGCGTGTGAAGTTTATGAAATATCCGGGCTAGCTCTGGAGCTTTACTGGCTACTGGAACTGGCCACTGGAACTAATCCATGCTGCGACAGCCTATTAACTCGTCGTCGCGTGGATTACCTATTAGCAACAACGAAGGAAGAACCATGAACACCGCATACGAAACCATGCAAGATCACGACGGCGTGCCGATACGCATGTGGACCAACGGCGTACCGGTCGAAGAACAGGCCCGTCAGCAGCTGCGCAATTTGGCGCGGGTGCCGGTGGTTGGCCCGTTCGTGGCGGTGATGCCTGACGTGCACTTGGGCATCGGCGCAACGGTCGGTTCGGTCGTGCCCACCCGTCACGCGATTATTCCGGCGGCAGTGGGCGTGGATATCGGCTGCGGCATGATCGCTGCACGCACCAGCCTGACCGCTTCAGATTTGCCAGACAGCCTTGCCGCGATCCGCACCGCGATTGAGCGGGCCGTCCCGCACGGCCGCAGCAAAAATCGCGGCGGCGCGCGAGATAAGGGCGCGTGGGGCAAGGTGCCGACCGTGGCCGAGAACGCCTGGCGCGAGCTGGATACCGACTTCAAGCGGCTGTGTGATTTGCATCCGCGGTTGAACAAGACCAACAACTTGGCGCACATGGGCACCTTGGGCACCGGCAATCACTTCATCGAGTTGTGTCTGGATGAGAACAACGACGTGTGGGTGATGCTGCACTCGGGTTCGCGCGGCGTGGGCAACGCCATTGGTACGCACTTCATCGAGATGGCGCAGCGCGATATGGCTAACCACATTGCCAACCTGCCGCATCGTGACTTGGCCTATTTCCAGGAGGGTTCGCCGCACTTTGATGACTACGTGTTCGCGGTCGACTGGGCGCAGCGTTTTGCCCGCAACAACCGCGAAGTGATGATGCGTTCAACGCTGCAGGCGCTGCAAAAAGCCATGCCGAAGCGCTTCAAGGTCACCGAGGACGCAGTCAACTGTCACCACAACTACGTGCAGAAAGAAACGCACGGTGGTGAGGAGCTGTACGTGACCCGCAAAGGTGCGGTGAGCGCGCAGAAAGGCCAGCTGGGGATTATTCCCGGCTCCATGGGCGCGCGCAGCTTCATCGTTCGCGGTCTGGGTAATGACGAAGCCCTGTGCTCGTGCTCGCACGGTGCCGGTCGCGTCATGAGCCGGACCCGAGCGAAAAAGGAGATCACGCTGGAGCAACATCGCCAAGCGACCGAAGGCGTGGAATGCCGCAAGGACCAAGCGGTCATCGACGAATCACCGGCAGCTTACAAGCCGATTGATCAGGTGATGGCCGCGCAGAAGGACTTGGTGGAAGTGGTGCATACGTTGAAGCAAGTGGTTTGTGTGAAGGGTTAGAGCGAGTGCCAGTGGCCAGTTCCAGGAGCCAGTGAGAGCTGAGAAAGGGCGAAGGGCGCACTCCGAGTTTCTGGCGTAGGCCGTAGTGGCCCGCGCTCGATTACTCGGGCGCAGCCAACTGCTGCACTCGATGCTTCGCGGTGCTCTGGGTCTTCACAAGGAAAGGAATAGCCGGCGTGCAAAGCACGCCCCCCCGTAGGTTGGGCAAAGCGGAGCGTGCCCGACGATTTTCAGGGCCATGGGCCCTCGCAATAGCTACATACGAACTGGAAAAACCACCGAATTCAAAGTTGAAGGACCGGCGTCTAAGGCGCCGCATAAAGTCATGAGAGCAGATTTCCACGAAGTACTAATCGAGCGGCCGCGGTCGGGCATGCGCATCAAACGCCAGCCTCTGCCGCGGTTGCGTACTACCGATTGGGATGGCGAAGAGTTCGCCGAACCCACGCTACCGTTGCCCAATCGCACCAAGTGGTTCGACGACCACCTGAGTCCGCTCAAGCGTTGGCTGCGCAAGCAGGTCAATCGGCCGTGGGACAAGGTCTACAGCGAACTATCCCAAGGAATCGATCGCCGTTCGACAGTGGGTCAGCATCTGATCGATCACGTAAAAAGCGAGGTCGCACGGCACTGCGTACGCACTGAGGACGGTCGCTTAGTCAGGCCCGACGATTGGACTTGGCGTAGCGATGTCGAGGGCCTCTATGTAGACCCACGAACCGGTATTCTCCGCTGGAAGCAGCGCAAGACAAATCGCCAGCATCTACAGGACAGACAGCGAGCCGAGCGAGAGCGATTGCGCGACGTGCGATGGCTAGCGCCCAAACTATTGCTGCAGCGCGAGAACGGGATCTGGTTCGAGCTTCGCGTGCGCTTGCTGCGACCAATCAGCCGTCACGAAAGCCAGAGCAAAGTTCGCTGGGCTGTAGCAAAAATGGATATCCAAACCACCAGCAATGCGCTCGGACACTATGAAATCATCGACAAGCGCCAGCTCAACCGCAAGGAATTGCGCAAGCACAAATTGAGCAATAAGGCCTGAGCGCCCTTGCATGATCTTTTCGTAGCAGCGAGCTTGCTCGCGATGGCATTGCCGAAACCCCGCCGGCCCGCCGGTGCTCTCACTGCACTTCTGGCCACTGGCACTGGCTACTGGAACTGTTTTGCTCAGCCCTCAGCCCTTAACCATTGACCCCTAATCCTTAAGAGAACCCCCATGAACACCATCCACATCGACGGTTCCCTAGGCGAAGGCGGCGGCCAAATATTGCGCAGCGCGCTATCGCTGTCGGTGCTCACCGGTCGACCGCTAAACTTGCGCAACATTCGCGCAGGACGCGCTAAACCCGGCCTGATGCGTCAGCATCTGACCTGCGTGCAGGCGGCTGCGCAGCTTAGCGCCGCCGACACCACCGGCGCGCAGTTGCGCAGCACTGAACTGACCTTAACGCCGAATGCCTTGGTCGCCGGCTCGCACCATTTCGCCATCGGCACCGCGGGCAGCACCATGCTGGTGATGCAGACCGTGCTGCCGATTGTGCTCAGTGCGAAAGAGCCCAGCCGGATCTGCATTGAGGGCGGCACCCACAACCA
>QIMA01000178.1 GCA_003233535.1 Rhodanobacteraceae bacterium | reverse complement strand
TAGTGTTACTGGCCTTTGATTGGGGGGTGAGTCTTGCGACTGCAGTGGCGTGGGGCGGAAGCTCAGTTGCGGCAGGACAAGGTGCGTTTTCGCTTCGTCATTTCGCTGGAATTGATACCGCTCCAAAGATGCTGAATCGCTTCTTCGGTGCTGCTGCACTTAAATGGTTGGTTTTGTTTGTGGTATTTGGGTGCGGGTTGATTGTGCTAAAACTGCCGGCAGGTGGGCTTTTAGCAGGGTTAATCGCCGCGCAATTGGCTGGAACCTGGGCATTGTTACGCTATGGATAAGCTGCTTTCACAGATCGCGGAAGACTCTGGCTCGGGGGGCATGACCGAGTACATCACGCATCACCTAGTGCACTGGAAATTGCAGCTCGCCGAAGGGGTGTTCTGGGCCATTCACTTGGACAGCGTGTTTTTCCAGCTGCTCATGATCGTCGTGTTCTTGGGCGTCTTCATCTCTGTCGCTCGGCGCTCCACAGCAGGTGTTCCAGGCCGCTTGCAGTGCGCGATTGAAATGGTCGTCGAAGGTGTAGACGGCCTAGTCAAGGGTACCTTTCACGGCAAGAGTGCGCTCATCGGACCCTTGGCCATCACTATATTCGCACTGGTGTTCATGATGAACTTCATGGACATCGTACCGGTCGACCTGATTCCGGGCGCGTGGGCGAAGGGTCACGAACTGGCTGGTCACGATCCGCATCATGCTTACCTGCGCGTGGTCGCGACAGCCGATATCAACACCACGCTTGGGATGGCGCTTTGCGTGTTCTTACTGATTCAGTACATCGGCATCAAGCACAAAGGTGTTGGTGGATTCTTCAAGGAATTTGTTACCGCCCCGTTCGGACCCGCCGGTGCCCCGGCAAACCTCCTTCTGCGGCTGATTGAAGAGGCGGTCCGACCGTTGTCGCTGAGCCTGCGGCTGTTCGGCAACATGTACGCTGGCGAACTGATCTTCATTCTGATCGCGGTGATGACGCTAGGCGCATCGCTGAATGAGTTGTCGTTCTGGCTGTTGGGGCCGGTCCAACTGCTGGCAGGTTTTGTTTGGACTGTGTTTCACATCTTAGTGATTACGCTGCAGGCCTTCATTTTCATGATGTTGACGATCGTCTACCTGAGTATGGCGGCCGAACACCATTGATTACCGGACCAAACCACGCAATCGATTCACATAAATCAAACTGATAAACGGAGTTGACCATGGAAGCCAACGTACAATACATCACCGAAGTAATGAGCTACACGCTGATTGCTGTTGGTCTGCTGATCGGTCTAGGCGCACTAGGTACCGCAATCGGATTCGCGCTGCTGGGCGGTAAGTTTCTCGAAGGTGCTTCGCGTCAGCCGGAGCTTGCTCCAATGCTGCAAACCAAAATGTTCATCGTCGCTGGTTTGTTGGACGCAGTGCCGATTATTGGCGTAGCAATCGCGTTGCTGTTGATCTTCGCTAACCCGTTCTTGAGTGCGCTTGGCGGCTAAGCGCTTTTCTGCGCAGCATCCTGATGCATCGGACGATGGCGGCCAGTCTGCCTTCGCCCTAACGGAGTAGATCGATGGATATCAACCTAACCTTGGTCGTCCAAGGCTTGGCATTTTTCTTCACCACGCTATTGGTGATGAAGTTCGGCTGGCCGCACATAATTGGCGCCATTGACGAGCGACAGAAGAAGATTGCTGACGGATTGGCCGCTGCTGAAGCTGGTCAGCGTGAACTGGCTGATGCAAAAGTCAAAGAAGCCGACTTGCTGAAAGATGCGCGTGTGAAGGCGGGCGAGATTCACGATCGCGCAAACAGCCAGTACAACCAGATCGTCGACCAGGCAAAGACCGATGCCGCCGCTGAAGGCGCGCGTCAAATTGCCATGGCAGAAGCCGAAATCGCCAATCTGTCGCACAAGGCGAAGGACCACCTGCGTGGGCAGGTGTCCGCCCTCGCAGTTGCCGCGGCCGAAAAGCTGATCCGCAAGGAAATCGATCCGGCAGTGCACAAACAGTTGCTCGACGAACTAATCGCGGAGCTATAGCCGATGAGCACTCTGCGCACTCTGGCACGACCCTACGCTCGAGCGGCGTTTGAAACCGCACAGGCTGCCAATGCCATGGACGCTTGGCTAAATTCGTTGAGCACCGCCGCCGACCTCGTGTCGGACCCGGAGTGCGCTCAATGGATTGATGACCCACGTTTGGGCAATGATCAGCGGACTGGGTTGTTTCTGCCGGAAGGCGAGGAAAGCACGGGTCCCGTGGGCCGTTTTATTAGCCTGTTGGCGGAGAACGACCGGTTGCCGCTGTTGCCCGAGATCGCCGAACTATTCGTCGAACTTAAAGCACAGGCAGAGCGCACGCTGGAAGTAAAAGTGCGCACAGCTGGGCCGATTGAGCCGGCACAAGAGCAAATGCTAATCGGGGCACTGGCGAAGCGCTTTGAGCGTGCGATTGTCCTGAACGTAGAAATCGACCCCGAGTTGATCGGCGGCGCGATTATCGACACCGGTGATTCGGTGATCGATGGATCGCTGCGTAGCCGACTCACTCGACTCAAGGCAGAGCTGCAAAGCTAAGCCCACCCGAACTCCTCTTATCTGGTAGACGCCATGCAGACCAACCTGAACCCCAGTGAGATCAGTGAGCTGATCCGCGCTCGCATCGACCAGTTCCAACTGGCATCTCAATCTCGCAACGAGGGCACCATTGCAAGTGTGGCCGACGGCATCACCCGCATACACGGCCTAGCCGATGTGATGCAGGGCGAGATGATCGAATTCCCCGATGACACCTTCGGCTTAGCGCTGAACCTCGAGCGTGATTCGGTCGGTGCGGTCATCTTGGGCAACTACGAGCATTTGCGTGAAGGCGACAAGGTCAAGACCACCGGCCGCATCTTGGAAGTGCCAATCGGTCCCGAATTGCTAGGCCGTGTGGTAGATGGCCTCGGCAACCCGATCGACGGCGCTGGCCCGGTCAACGCCAAAGAAACCGCGCCAATTGAAAAGGTTGCGCCCGGTGTGATTTGGCGTAAATCTGTGTCTGAGCCGGTGCAGACCGGCTATAAATCCGTTGATGCAATGATCCCGATCGGACGCGGCCAGCGTGAGTTGGTCATCGGTGATCGTCAGACCGGTAAGACTGCCCTGGCGATTGACGCAATCATCAATCAGAAAGACACCGGCATTAAGTGTATTTACGTCGCAATAGGACAGAAGGCCTCTTCTGTTGCCAACGTCGTGCGCAAGCTGGAAGAACATGGCGCGATGGCGCACACCGTGGTGGTTTCTGCGGCCGCGTCGGAATCGGCCGCGATGCAGTACATCGCTCCCTATGCTGGCTGCACGATGGGTGAGTATTTCCGCGACCGCGGCGAAGACGCTCTGATCGTATACGACGATCTTTCTAAGCAGGCAGTTGCCTACCGTCAGGTTTCCTTGCTGCTGCGCCGACCGCCAGGCCGCGAAGCATATCCAGGCGACGTTTTCTATCTCCATTCCCGGTTGCTTGAGCGCGCTGCTCGCGTAAACGAAGACTACGTCGAGAAATTCACCAACGGCGCAGTGAAAGGCAAGACCGGTTCGTTGACCGCGCTGCCGATCATCGAGACCCAGGCTGGTGATGTTTCCGCGTTCGTTCCGACCAACGTGATCTCGATCACCGACGGTCAGATCTTCTTAGAAACCGACTTGTTCAACGCCGGTATTCGTCCGGCCGTTAACGCTGGTGTCTCCGTTTCACGTGTCGGTGGCGCTGCACAAACCAAAATCGTTAAGAAGCTGTCCGGCGGTGTGAAGCTGGCTTTGGCTCAGTATCGCGAGCTCGCTGCGTTCGCGCAGTTTGCTTCCGATTTGGATGCCACTACTCGCGCCCAGTTGGAGCGTGGACAGCGCGTCACCGAACTGATGAAGCAGTCGCAATACGCGCCGCTAAACATTGCATTGATGTCACTGTCTGTTTACGCGGCCGAAAAGGGCTACTTGGACGACATAGAGCTGACCTCAATTTTGGCGTTCGAAAAGGGTCTGCACGCCTATTTCGGTCAGAATCACGGTGCTTTGATCGACCAAGTCATCGAAAGCGGTGATTGGAATGGCGACATCGAAGCGGCGTTCAAGAGTGGTATCGAAGACTTCAAGAAAACCGGCAGCTGGTAGCAACGTCAGCAGCGCCGGACCCTAGCCGAGTCGGAATGACGCCCAAAAGCAAACTTCCGGCCGACTAGATGCGGCCCTTTAGCAGCGAGCAAAGACGAGAAAGATATGGCAGGTGGACGCGAAATTCGGACCCAGATTAAGAGCGTGCAGAACACCAAAAAGGTGACGCGCGCTCTGGAGATGGTGTCCGCTAGTAAGATTCGCCGCGCCCAAGATCTGATGCGCGAATCGCGGCCGTACGCACGCTTGATGCGGCAGCTGATCGGGCATCTAGCGGCCGCGAATACGGAGTACAAGCACCCGTTCTTGATCGAGCATAGCGACGTCAAACGTGTCGGTTACGTGGTGATCACTACCGATCGCGGACTGTGCGGTGGCCTCAACTCCAACATGTTCCGAGGACTGCTGGTTGACATCAATGAATGGCAGAGCAAAGGCGTTGAAGTCGACGTCGTTGCGATTGGCAGCAAGGCCGTTGCATTCTTCAAGCGATTGAAAGTGAACTTGGTCGGCAGCGTTACCCATTTGGGCGAGAAGCCTCAGGTCGAGCGTTTGGTTGGCGTGATCAAAGTGGTGCTTGACGCATACAGCGACGGCAGTGTTGACCGCCTCTACCTAGCTTACAACGACTTCGTCAATACCATGACGCAGAAGCCAACGATCGATCAGCTGTTGCCCCTGCCGCCGTCCGAAGATGCGCAACCCAACCACGATTGGGATTACCTCTACGAGCCATCGGCTCATGAAATCCTTGATCACGTGCTCAGCCGCTACATCGAGTCTCTGGTTTACCAGGGCGCGCTGGAAAATTTGGCTTCTGAGCATGCTGCCCGAATGGTCGCGATGAAGAGCGCATCGGACAACGCAAACGACCTGATCGACGAACTGACCCTGGTTTACAACAAGGCCCGTCAGGCCGCGATCACCCAAGAAATTTCAGAAATCGTCAGCGGCGCGGCGGCAGTCTAGTTCCTAGTCCTGCCAGCGACGCCATAGACAACGCCTTTGAAGCGCACTGCGTGAAGGCAAGCAGACACAAGCTTAGGAGTGAGTCAGATGAGTTCCGGCAAGGTAGTTCAGATCATCGGCGCAGTAATCGACGTCGAGTTCGCCCGCGGCGAAGTGCCGAGGATCTATGATGCATTGAAGATCGACGGTACCGCGATCACCCTCGAAGTACAGCAACAGCTGGGCGACGGCGTGGTCCGCTGCATTGCGCTGGGCTCAACTGATGGCCTCAAGCGTGGACTAGAAGCGCGCAATACCGGCGAAGGCATCAAGGTTCCGGTTGGAATGAAGACCTTGGGTCGAATCATGGACGTTCTTGGCGATCCCATTGATGAAGCCGGACCGATTGGTGAGGACGAACGTTGGGTTATCCATCGCAACGCGCCGAGCTACGAAGATCAGGCGGCCACCAACGAGTTGCTGGAAACTGGCATTAAGGTCATCGACCTGATGTGCCCGTTTGCCAAGGGCGGCAAAGTAGGTCTGTTCGGAGGCGCCGGCGTCGGCAAGACCGTCAACATGATGGAGCTGATCAACAACATCGCTAAGGAGCACGCCGGTTTATCGGTGTTCGCCGGTGTTGGTGAGCGTACTCGTGAAGGCAATGATTTCTACCACGAGATGAAAGATTCCAACGTGCTCGACAAAGTGGCCATGGTTTATGGTCAGATGAACGAGCCGCCGGGCAACCGTTTGCGCGTGGCGCTGACCGGTTTGACCATGGCTGAGTACTTCCGTGATGCTAAGCAGGAAGACGGTAAGGGTAAGGACGTATTGCTGTTCGTCGACAACATTTACCGTTACACGCTGGCTGGAACCGAGGTGTCCGCGCTGCTCGGCCGTATGCCGTCGGCGGTGGGTTATCAGCCGACCCTGGCCGCGGAAATGGGCGCCCTGCAAGAGCGCATCACCTCGACTAAGAACGGCTCGATCACCTCGATCCAGGCCGTCTATGTCCCGGCTGACGATCTGACCGATCCGTCCCCTGCAACCACTTTCGCTCACTTGGACGCGACCGTGGTGTTGAGCCGTAACATTGCCTCGTTGGGTATTTACCCGGCAGTCGATCCGTTGGATTCCAGCTCGCGTCAGTTGGATCCCAACGTGATTGGCACCGAGCACTACGAGACTGCGCGTCGCGTTCAGACCACGCTGCAGCGTTATAAAGAACTTAAAGACATCATCGCGATTCTCGGCATGGACGAGTTGAGTGAAGAAGATAAGCAGGCCGTAGCCCGCGCACGTAAGATCGAGCGCTTCTTCTCACAACCTTTCTTTGTGGCCCAAGTCTTCACCGGATCACCCGGTAAGTACGTCAGCCTCAAGGAAACCATTCGCGGCTTCAAGATGATTTGCGACGGCGAATGTGATGCGCTTCCCGAGCAGGCTTTCTACATGGTTGGCACCATCGAGGAGGCCATCGAGAAGGCCAAGAAGATGGCCGAAACCGCGTAAGCCGATTCGCAAATTGCAGTAGCGACTGGCCGATCCCGTTTCGGATCGGCTCTTCGTAGCGCCAAATCCTCGGACCTACCAGTAGGCGCGAGATTGGCAAGGAGAAGTGGAGAGCATGAGCACGATTCGAGTCGACGTGGTAAGCGCCGAAGCTGAGATCTTCACCGGCGACGCCAAGCTGGTGGTGGTATCGGGTGAGATGGGTGAGTTGGGTATTGCGCCCCGTCACGCACCTCTAATTACCCGGATCAAGCCTGGTCAGGTCCGCGTCATCATGCCCGACGACACGGAACAGTATTTCTACGTCTCAGGCGGCATCCTGGAAGTGCAGCCGCATGTGGTAACGGTGCTGGCCGATACCGCGGTACGCGCCAATGATATTGATGAAGCGGCTGCTAATCTCGCTCGCGAAGAGGCAGAGCGGGCTTTAGTCGATCGCGGCGACGCGATGGAGATTGGCGAGGCGCAAGCCAAGCTGGCTGAAGCCAACGCCCAACTGCATGCGCTGGCGCATTTGAGAAAGAATCTGAAGAGTTAAACGTTTTCAGTCTGTCTGCCTGAAGAAGCGTTTCGAAACGGCGTGGCTGCTCAGCAGTCACGCCGTTTTTCTATCTTCCGCCGGCCCGCGATAGATCGCTCCAAAACCGACAGACTCTCGCCACACCCGCACTTCGCTGAGCGGCATATGGTCGACTAGCTGCTCCCAGATCCAAACGGCAATGTTCTCCGACGTCGGCGTTTCAATGATCGGATTGAGCATGCGGTGATCAAGCTGCTGCCGCACATTGTCCACCGCGGCGCACATGACATCCTCGCGAATAACATAGCCATCCCGGACGGGTCCTTGGCAGCGGACTTCAACGCTGTAGCTGTGCCCGTGGATCTCTGGATAGTCCGACAGTTGATGAGCGGCTTCAAAGGTGAAGCGCTTGAATATCTCGATCATGATTCGGAAACTCTAGTCAGTGACGATAGCTGAGGTCAGCCGCCGACAACGCGCAAAAGGGCGCGCATTGTAGGCCAGTCTCGCCTAGCGTGCAGGACACACACACTATTGACGTGATTCGCAGCAGCATCGGAGACAACTGGAGAGCTAATGAATGCTACTCCCCAAGCGGCTTTGGACTGGAAATGCCGACCAGCGCGTCTGATCTTGCAGATCGTAGCAACACAAGCTACGCACGAAGGCTCTGACCGCCTAAAATGAACCTATGAATAAACCCTCATTACACATCGTCGTTCTAGCCGCTGGCGAAGGTCGGCGCATGGTTTCCTCGCTGCCCAAGGTGCTCCTGCCAATCGCCGGTAGGCCCATGTTGCAGCATGTACTGGATGCGGCGGCGCAGCTGCAGCCCGAAGCCATCTACGTTGTACACGGTCATCGGGGCGAAGCGGTTCAGGCAGCTTTTGCCGATCGTCCGGACCTACGCTGGGTCCACCAGGCAGAGCAGAACGGCACCGGCCACGCCGTGAAACTGGCGCTGGAATGCATTCCCGATAACGTCCGGGTTTTGGTGCTCTACGGCGACGTGCCGCTGCTGCGCGCCAGCACGCTGGACATTCTGTGCCGAATCCAGGCAGCATCGCTGGCCGTGCTCAGTGTTTATTTGGAGAACCCCCATGGCTACGGACGAATCGTTTGCGATGGGGATGGCCGGGTCAGCGCCATCGTTGAGCAACGCGACGCCAGCGCTGAACAACGCCGAATTAAGACCGTCAACACAGGGATTATTGCCGCCGATGCCGAAGATTTACGCCGCTGGCTGGGCGGTATCCACGCTGACAACTCCCAATCAGAACTCTATCTGACTGACGTGTTCGCCCTGGCGGCTGCGGAACATAGACCGGCGTTGGCCGTTCCCTGTACCGATGCCGAGGAGGCCCAAGGCGCCAATGACCCGCTGCAGTTGGCCATGCTCGAACGCGTCTTTCAGCGCCGAGCCGTTGCCGAGCTGTGCGCCAAGGGCGTTCGCGTCGCCGACCCCGCACGTATAGATATCCGCGGTGAAGTGAGTGCCGGCAAAGATGTCTGGTTAGATGCCAATGTGGTGCTTGAAGGCCGAGTGCATCTCGGTGATGGCGTTCAAGTCGGACCGTTTTGCCGAATTGCCAATGCCAGCCTAGCCGATGGCACCCAGATACGCGCGCATTGCGACTTAGACGGCGTAGAAACTCGCGGCGCCTGCCAAATCGGTCCGTACGCACGTCTGCGGCCCGGCACCGTCTTGGAACAAGGCGTTCATCTAGGCAATTTCGTCGAAGTCAAGAATTCCCACCTCGGGATAAACGCCAAGGCGGGTCACCTAGCGTACTTGGGCGACGCTCAAATTGGTGCGCGGGTAAACATCAGTGCAGGCGTGATCACCTGCAACTATGACGGCGCCAACAAGCATCAAACGGTCATCGGTGATGGCGCCTTCATCGGTAGCGACAGTCAGTTGGTCGCGCCGGTAGTGATTGGCGAGAATGCCTATGTAGCTGCCGGTTCGACCATCGCCCACGACGCCCCGGCAGATGCGCTGAGCATTTGCCGTAGTCGTGAGCAAAGTACCGTTGAAGGTTGGAAGCGACCAAAGAAGCCGGCGTAGGCATTGGAATAGCTGGCTCTACAGTCCATGCGATGGCTTCTTGCACGACTTGCCCCGAACTTGTCACAATCGGTCAGCGCTTCGCCCCTGGCCTTTGGCTGGCGCTGGGCTAGACTTGCTGCCCTGTACTCGAGTTGAACCTAGCCCTATGTGTGGAATCGTCGCTGCAACGGCCCAATCGGATATTGTCCCTCTGCTCATTAGCGGACTCAAAGCCCTGGAGTATCGCGGATACGATTCAGCCGGCATTGCCGTCCTGGGCGACGGACAACTCAAACGCCTGCGCGCCCAAGGCAAGGTCAGTCAACTCGAGTTGCTCCAGCAATCTACGCCTTTACATGCCCAGATCGGCATTGCGCATACGCGTTGGGCGACCCATGGTATTCCCAGCGAGCGCAACGCTCACCCGCACGCGTCGAAGGAGCGGGTTTCGGTGGTGCACAACGGGATTATCGAAAATCACACCCAATTGCGCGAGGAATTGCGCGCGGTAGGCTATGAGTTCAGCAGCGATACTGACACCGAAGTGGTCGCTCATCTAATCGAGCAGCAGCAGCAAGTTGCGGGGTTGAATTTGGTAGACGCAGTCCGCGCAACCGTTGCCCGATTGGAAGGCGCGTTTGCACTTGCCGTATTGAGTACGCGCGAACCCGAGCGAGTTGTAGGAGCGCGTCGAGGCTCACCACTGGTGGTTGGGCTGGGCGAAGGTGAGGGCAATTATTTGGCCTCCGATGTATACGCGTTGCTCGGACAGACCCGCCGCTTCATCTATCTAGAAGAAGGCGATGTCGCGATTCTCGATCGTGATCGGGTGCAGGTACTGAACGAGGCCGGCGAGGCGGTAGATCGTCCGGTTAAGACGACAACGCTGCACTCCGGAACCGTCGACAAAGGTGGTTATCGCCACTTCATGTTGAAAGAAATTCACGAACAAACGCAGGCAGTCGCCGACACATTGGAGGGGCGGATTCACCGCGGAGCGGTGCTCACCGAGATCTTCGGCGTGGACGCGCGCGAATTGCTCAGCAACACCAAGGCAGTGCGAATCATCGCGTGTGGCTCCAGTCACCATGCCGCCCTGGTCGCGCGCTATTGGATCGAGAGCCTAGCCGGGATCCAGTGTTTTGCCGAGATCGCAAGCGAGTATCGTTATCGAGACGTCGCTAATGTTGACGGCACGCTGTTCGTCACGGTCTCCCAGTCCGGTGAAACCAGCGACACGCTGGCCGCGCTGCGGCACTCACGCGGTAGCGGGTATCTAAGCCGGTTGGCTATCTGCAACGTTCCCGAAAGCTCGCTCGTGCGCGAAAGCGA
>QIMA01000040.1 GCA_003233535.1 Rhodanobacteraceae bacterium | reverse complement strand
AAGGACTGAGCCATTGCCTGCGCGACGCGCCTTGCGGCGAAACATCACAGGGGCGCTGAACCCGTCATTAGACCGTTGACAGGACACTAGCATGCGGTCTTGAGACAACGGCAGTGCGGACGGCACCCAGTCGAGACACGGATACCCAGTCCGCCGCTAGTCCTGTCCGCCGATCAACCGGCCTCAGCGATTTTCTCAATCAGCTCACCGAGTACGCGGTCGGCGGCGTCGTTGTCGACTTGGCAGGTGCCGGCTGCCGCATGCCCGCCGCCGCCGTATTCCAGGCACAGCTCACCAATGTGGACTAGAGCCGAGCGGTCGAGGATGGACTTGCCAACCGCCAGTGCGGTGTTTTGCCGCTCCTTGCCCCAGATCACGTGAATCGAGACGCTGGCAGCTGGGAACAGCGCGTAAAGAAAGAAACGATTGGTTGCGTAGATAGTGTTTTCCTCGCGCAGGTCCAAAACCACAGTCTTGCCCTGCTGACGTGCGCACTGTTCGATCTGCGCCCGCGCCAAGGTTTGCTGAGCGAAGTACAGTCCGGCGCGCTCTTTGACATCCGGCAGCTCAAGAATCTGTTCGATTGAGTGATCGCGGCAGTATTCAATCAACTGCATCATCAGCTGGTAGTTCGACACCCGAAACTGACGGAAGCGACCCAAACCTGTGCGCGCATCCATTAAGTAGTTGAGCAGCGTCCAACCGCTAGGATTGAGAATGTCGTTGAGGTTGTATTGCGCTGAATCGGCTTGATCAACCGCCGCCATCATCGCCGCGCTGACCTGCGGAAAGGCGTCGGCACCACCGTAATGATCAAACACCACGCGCGCTGCAGACGGTGCGCCGGCGCTGATGAT
This sequence comes from Rhodanobacteraceae bacterium, assembly GCA_003233535.1. Taxonomy (GTDB): domain Bacteria; phylum Pseudomonadota; class Gammaproteobacteria; order Xanthomonadales; family SZUA-5; genus SZUA-5. Next base: position 9,860 of record QIMA01000040.1, on the reverse strand, counting down.
GTGGTTAGCCGGGCGGTCACCGACGCGGATCAACTCGCTCGCGTGATGATCAAAAGCAAGGTGGCAGCCTGGGACGTAGGGCAGGTTGGTAGTGATGTCCCGTGCAGAAATCGGAATCTTGCCGTCCTGCATGTCTTTGGGGTGCACAAACAGGATTTCGTCGATCAAATCTTGCTCTTTCAGCAGGACTGCACACGCCAGACCATCGAAATCGCTGCGGGTGACCAGACGATATTTGTTAGTCATAGCTCCCTCCACTTACGCAAAATGCGAAATTAACCACATTCTAGGCCCAGGTGAGGGCAAAAGTGCCAGATTCGGGTGAAAACCCAACGAGAAGTGTGCATAGCGTGAGCAATGCACGCGCCCGTCACCTCCGTTAAGCACCTCTGAACGCCTATACGACACCCGACTCTTGACCCTGGAACTTACCCCCCTATACCCCATCTAATACCCTTGAGTCAGCAATGCTGGCTCAGGTTCACTCCTCCCCATAGTGGACCATCCCCAGGATCGCGAGCCACTCCCCAGGTCTCGCGGTCCAGTTAGCCCCAACGGCCTCGGACGTCCCCCACGTTCGGGGCCGTTTCTTTAGCCCGGACATTTCATAAACTTCACGCGCCCTCGCTAGGCCCTTGATCGCCCAGCGATTTTTCCGCAGTCGGGTGTATGAACCATTACACCGCTCCCTTTTCTTGAAAAAACACTGTGAAAAACCACTGGGCAATCAATGTCCTGCGCGATCATTGCGCGAGTTCATGAAATATCCGGGCTAGACATCCGAAGCATTCCCGCAAAATCGTGGCGAATGGCAGGCCGTTTTGAGGGTCCTTATCTCTGGCGTTCTCACCCTACTAGCCATAAACTCCTTTAGCACTCAATCTGAAAGCCACTCATGGTTGCCAAAAGCACCCTGCAAGCACGCAAACGGCAGGCCGTGGAGATTCGTCGGCAGGGCGGCAGCTTGCGCCGAGCGGCAGCCGAGAGCGGCTTGTCCCAGCCCACCGTCATTGCTGCCTATCGGGCGTGGCAAGAGCGCGGCTGGACTGGCCTGGAACCCAAGCCTGGCGGACGACCAACCGGCTCCGGCAAATCGATCGACCCTTTGCTGTGGGCGCGACTGCGACGAGACATGCTGCTCGGCGCACCGACTCAAGCAGGCGTGGATTACCCGCTCTGGAATAGCGCGGCGATCACGCTATGGCTACGTGCAAAAGAGCAGCCGGTACCCTCGCAGCGGACCATGCATCGCTATTGCCGCCAGCTCGAACTGGTCGGCGCGGCGGAAGGCACTTCCTTGGCGCCCGGATGGTGGAAACAGCGCGTTTACGCCCAGCTTCGGCAGCGTGCACGGGATGGTGCGGGCCTGCTCTTGTGGCTAGATGAATGCGCGTTGCCGGCCGCCTTGTCGTGCGATGACGGCAAACGGCGCGGCCTGCTGCGGGCAATCGACACACGCGGTTCGGTCAGCTGCCTAGTTTGGCAAGATCGCCTGCGGGCGCCCCAGCTAATCGATTTCGCCGACCGCCTGCGGGCACTCCACGCGCGTCCGTTGCTGCTGTTGCTGGGTCACGACGTGTGGCTGAGGGCAGACAGCTTCAGTGAGTGGCTCGCCCAGTCGGCGCCGCAGCTGCTCAGCTTTCGATTACCGCAGCGGCAGGGAGCGGGTCTGGCCCGAGGGCCTCGACCCGCGCCGCCCGCTGCCCGCAGGGAACCGCATAAACCGCTGACGGCGGCACCGGCTTCCGGCTTTGGACCGCTGCTAAAGCAATTAGTGGCTGAACGTTCTAGAAATCACAAGAACTATCCTGACCGTCACGATCAAACTATGAGTCAAACGATGGCGTTGGATCACTTGGACCGGCTGGAAGCCGAAAGCATTCACATCTTCAGGGAAGTCGTCGCCGAGGCCGAACGGCCAGTGATGCTCTATTCCATCGGCAAAGACAGTGCCGTCCTGCTGCATCTTGCGCTGAAGGCCTTTTACCCGGCGCGCCTGCCGCTGCCGCTGCTGCACGTTGATACGACCTGGAAGTTTCAGGCTATGTACGCCCATCGCGATGAGCTGGTGCAGCGCCTTGGCCTGGAATTGATCACCTACACCAACCCGGAAGGCTTGGCGAAGGGCATTAATCCCTTCACCCACGGCGCCAACGTGCACACCGATATCATGAAAACCCAGGCGCTCAAGCAAGCCTTAAATCTGCATCGGTTCGATGTGGCCTTCGGCGGCGCGCGCCGCGACGAGGAGAAATCCCGGGCCAAAGAGCGCGTGTTGTCATTCCGCACCGCTCAACATCGCTGGGATCCGAAGAATCAGCGGCCGGAGCTGTGGCGACTCTACAACGGCCGCAAACTGCGCGGCGAGAGCCTGCGCGCGTTTCCGCTATCGAACTGGACCGAGGCCGACATCTGGCAGTACATCCAGCGCGAAGCGATCGAGCTGGTGCCGCTGTACTTGGCCGCCGAACGGCCGGTGGTTGAGCGCGACGGTGCGCTGATCATGGTCGATGACGACCGCATGCCGCTACGTGAGGGGGAAGTACCGATGATGCGCCAAGTGCGCTTTCGCACGCTGGGCTGCTATCCGCTCACTGGCGCGGTTGAATCCAGCGCCGACAGTCTAGATGCCGTGGTCGCCGAGACCTTGGCTGCGCGAACCTCTGAACGTCAGGGCCGGGTCATCGATCAGGATCCAACTGCCTCGATGGAACGCAAAAAGCGGGAGGGATACTTCTGATGGGCACTGATCTACAAAATCCAAACAGCCCAATACAATCTAGCGCTGACCTGCTGCGCTTCATTACCTGCGGCAGCGTTGATGACGGCAAGAGCACCTTGCTCGGACGGCTGCTGTATGAGTCACGACAGCTGTTCGACGACCAGCTGCATGTCCTGGAAAGCGACTCCAAGCGTGTCGGTACGCAGGGGCAAGAGCTGGATTTTGCGCTGTTGGTAGACGGACTAGAGGCCGAACGCGAACAGGGCATCACGATTGACGTCGCTTATCGCTATTTCGCCACCGAGGCGCGCCGTTTCATCGTTGCCGACACGCCCGGCCACGAGCAGTACACCCGCAACATGGTCACCGGCGCCTCCACTGCCGATCTGGCGGTGTTGCTGGTGGATGCGCGCAAGGGACTGCTTACGCAAACGCGTCGCCACAGCTATTTGGCGTCTTTGCTTGGTATCAAGCAGGTCATCTTGGCAGTCAACAAGATGGACTTGATTGAGTATTCGGAAGCCGTCTTCGACGAGATCGTCGCCGCCTACCGGCCATTCGCCAAAGAGCTGGGCATCGAGGCGGTGCACGCGATCCCGCTATCGGCGCTGCGCGGCGACAACATCACCACGCCTAGCGAATCGCTGGGTTGGTTCCATGGCTCAACTTTACTCGGCCTGTTGGAAACGCTACCGGTTGATCGCGACAGTCTGCCCAAACAGCCGTTGCGCATGCCGGTGCAGTGGGTCAATCGACCGTCACAAGACTTCCGTGGTTACGCCGGCACCTTGGTCGCCGGCCGCGTGCGCCCCGGCGAAAGCGTCCGTGTGTTGCCTTCAGGCCGCACCGCCACGGTGGCTCGAATAGTCACCGCCGATGGCGACCTGGATCAGGCGGTCGCCGGTCAAGCGATCACGCTCACGTTGGCCGAAGAGGTGGATATCTCGCGCGGTGATCTGATCTGCGCCGCTACCGATCCGGCCGAAGTTGCCGATCAGTTCGATGCCACCGTGGTCTGGATGGCCGACGAAGACTTGCTGCCCAACCGGCCCTATTTGGCCAAGATCGGCACGCGCATGGTTGGCGTGCAGATCAGCAGCATTCGCCACCGAATCAACGTCAACACGCTCGAACACTTGGCCGCGCGCAAGCTCGAGCTCAACGACATTGCACTGGTTAACTTGAGCCTGGATCAGGCCATCGCTTTCGACCCCTACAGCGTCAACCGCGACACTGGTGGGTTGATCCTGATCGATCGTCAGACCCAGCAAACGGTCGGCGCCGGCATGCTCAACTTCGCCCTGCGCCGCTCGCACAACATCCATCGCCAGGCGCTGGACGTGAACAAGACGCTGCGCTCGCGGATCAAGAGCCAGCGCAGCTGCGTGCTCTGGTTCACCGGTCTGTCTGGCGCCGGCAAGTCGACGATTGCCAACGAGGTCGACAAGCAGCTCGCCGCTCTCGGCCACCACACCTATTTGCTCGATGGCGACAACGTTCGCCACGGCCTGAATCGCGATTTGGGCTTCACCGACGCCGATCGGGTAGAAAACATCCGCCGCATCGGCGAGGTTGCCAAGCTGATGGTCGACGCCGGCCTGATCGTCCTCACCGCCTTCATCTCGCCGTTCCGCGCCGAGCGGGCGATGGCGCGCGCGTTGCTCGATGCCGATGAGTTCATCGAAGTACACGTCGACACCCCGCTGAGCGTGGCCGAAGAGCGGGATGTGAAGGGTCTCTACCGCAAAGCGCGCCGCGGTGAACTAAGCAACTTCACCGGTATCGACTCGCCCTACGAGGCTCCAGAAGATCCGGAGATTCGCATCGATACCACTAAGAGCGATGTCGCCGAAGCCGCCGAGCGGATTGTGGCGGAGCTGCGCGAGCGCCGGTGTTTGGGTTAGGGGCGAGTTCCAGTATCCAGTACCAGTGGCCAGTGAAGTCGAGGTTACACACCGATTGCGGCCGCTTTGAGGCGGCCCGGCCCTCGGAGCAGCCTGCAGTTTGGATACCGTCCGATCACGCTGAATCCTTGTGCGTTGCCGACTTCTGCGCCAGATTAAAAGCGTGCAGATCTTCCTGGGAGAGGTCGGACTGGTCGACAAACAGGCCGATCAGCTCGCGGACCTCGCCGTTGTCGCGGATCGAGATCTGAACAGCGCTAGACGCTCGCCCCATCCCTCGCTAAGGTCGCCGCGCACGCATGGATCTACTCAACTAGGAAGCAAACAGCATGATTGGACGCATACGCGGCACGCTCGCCAGCAAACAACCGCCTTCATTGCTGGTCGATGTGGGCGGCGTGGGCTATGAGCTAGCGGCGCCGATGTCGACCTTCTATGAGCTGGGCGCGGCGGGAACTGAGGTGTCGCTGCATATCCATATGGTGGTGCGCGAGGACGCGATGCTGCTCTACGCCTTTTTCCGCGAGTCTGAGCGTGCGCTGTTTCGCGACTTGATCAAGGTCTCTGGGATTGGCGCCAAGACTGCCCTTTCGGTGCTCTCTGGCATTAGCGTGGATGATTTCCGCCGCACCGTGGCCACCGCCGACGTCGCTTCGCTGACCCGGGTGCCGGGGATTGGCAAGAAGACCGCCGAGCGCATCGTGGTCGAGCTAAAAGACAAGCTGGACGTCAGCGCGATTGGCATCACTCTGAGCGCCGCCAGCGCGCCGGACCAGCCGCGCGACCCCAGCTCGGAGGCGATCGTGGCGCTGCAGTCGCTGGGCTACAAACCGGCCGAGGCGGCCAAGTTAGTTGCCAACGCCGCCGAGCCGGGTGACCGGGCTGAAGAGATTATCCGCAAGGCTTTGAAACGGGCGCTGCGGGGTTAGTCCGCGAACAAACGAATTCGGACCGGGACTACGACACGTCTAGGGGGTTCTCCATAGAACAGCTCGCAGAGCTTTCGCCCTCCTCTTCCATTCGAGTCCAGACCTCCAATTCACCGCTGACCGAGTGGGGTATCTGCGTGTCTACATGCATGTCGCCGTAGATTGTCGCAACGCTATTTTGGTACCGCGTACTCTCGGCGACCACCTCGGGATCAGTGTGAAAAACAAGGTAGCGAATTTTACTCGTGTCGACGTCAAGGAAGCGGGCGACTCGAACGAAGTTATGAGCGCGATTGCAGATACACCCAGTTTCAGCCTGGTGCAGGCGGCCAATGCGGCACGCGAGCTGTACGGCGTCGATGCGTCGTGCAGTGTGCTGCCAAGTGAGCGTGATCAGAACTTCGCCCTACGCAGCGCCAACGGAACGCGCTACGTGCTGAAAATCGCCAACCGCTGCAGGTCGCGCGCAGCAGCGGTGCCTATCTGTACGATCAGGATAGCCGTACCTACGTCGATGCTGATCTGTTAGTGACGGCGCTGGACGCCTGCTTGAGCGAAGCGCAGGGGTAGCACCGCCCCGCTCTTGGTATGAGTATTGGTTAGTGTCTTGGGTCAAACTGCGCACTTCGAAAACCGCTTGCCTGACCTCGCCGATCGATTCATCGTTGTCACCGCAACCCCAACAAAAGCCGCCTTATGCTGATCATTCCGCTGCACAAACCGCTGAACCGCCAGACTTTTCCGCTGATCACGGCGGCGCTGATCGTGGTTAACGTGCTGGTTTTTGCACTGCTGCAAAGCGGCGATGAGGGCGTGCGTGAGCGTGCGCTGGCCTATTACCAGCAAACTAAGCTGCACAAGATCGAGTTTCCGGCCTATCTGCAGTGGCTACCGGACGAGCGTCGAAGCGAGCTGGATGACAACTTAAGCCTGCGCGAACCGGCGCGCAGCTACGAGCTGTTTGCCGCGCTGCAAACCGATGAGGAATTTCTGCAGGCGCTGCGCGCCGGGCAAGTGATCACCGCCGAACATGATCAGTTCACGCGCTGGAAACGTGATCGCGGCGAGTTCGATCGCCAGTGGGAAGGCGCGGTAACCGACCGATGGCTGATGCGCTACGGCGAGATCGAGCCCGTGCGGATGTTCAGCGCGATGTTTCTGCACGGCGGCTGGGATCATCTGATCGGCAACATGGTGTTTCTCGGGATCTTGGGTCTGTTGGTTGAGGGCACACTGGGAGCAGGTCTGTTCCTAGGCGTTTACCTGTTGGCTGGTATGGGTGGACAGCTATTCGGCCTGTACTGGCGCTGGGATGAGGTCGGCGGAATGCTCGGTGCTTCTGGCGCGATCGCCGGTTTGATGGGTGCTTTCTGTGTGCTTTGGGGAATGCGCCGCGTACGCTTTTTCTATTGGTTCTGGGTTGTTTTCGACTATGCGCGAGTGCCAGCACTGTGGATGCTGGTGCCGTGGCTAGGTTGGGAATTGAGCAGCATGGTGTTCGACTCTGAGGCGGGCATCGGGTTTGACGCCCACGCCGGCGGGATGGTCGCTGGCGCGCTGCTTGCGGTTGGCGTGCGGCGGCTGGGCTGGCAACGCGATGCTTTCATGGACGAAGAGTTGCAGCGCGAGGCCGGCGCTCAGGCCCGCGAGTTAGCGGCCGACCTGCTCGGTCGTTTGGAGTACGCGCAAGCTTTCGCAGCCTATCAACAGCTTGCGCTGCAACATCCTGACGACGCGGATATCGCGATTGGCTGTTACCGCGCAGCGCGCTACGCGCCGGGAGCGGACATTGACCGTTCGGCAGCGGCAGTGCTCGCGCTGCGCGGGTCGCCAAAAGTGCTCGAGCAACAGTTAACGGTTTGGCAAGACTACATGCAGGCCAAGCAGCAACGTCCGCGGGTCCCGCCAAGCGTGCTGATCTCGTTCATAGCGCGCCTCATCGACGGCGGGCAACTTGAGCTCGGCGAGCGCCTGCTCAACGCCCTGCTGCGCCTATCCAAACCGCCACCGGCAATCGCGCAGCTGGCTCTGGCGTTAATCCGCAGCCCGCTTGCTAGTAAACAGCAGCGCATGCGCTGGCTGACCTGGCTGCAGGAGCAACAGTTAGACTCGGCCGCCGCCGAAAAAGCCAGACTCATTGCACAGTTGGAACAACATTCCGACTAAGCGCGCGGACGCGGCGGACGCTTTGGGCAGCAACCCTTCGGGACGGGCCTGAAAGGGCCGCCAGCTGCGTCAGGCCCCTCGCCCATAGCCATGGGTATGACTTTCGGTGCCTTCCTTACTGGCGACCCCCGTTCTTAGATAAGAAAGGCAGACTCCGTCGCGGCCACGTGAGTTGTTTAGTGTGTCCCTAGCGTGAGCGACGCGCCTATGCGAGGCTGGCAGCAGGCGACTGGCTCTCTCGCCGCGACAGTCGATTGACTTAAAGCTAGCTCAAGGAAGACCGATGGCGCCGAGCGCTGAAAGCACACCCATAGAACCGTTCTGGCGCCGCTTGCGCCAGTTTTGGCTGTACCCGCTCAAAGGCGGGCCGCTGGCGACCATCCTGGTGATGGCGCTGGTGCAGACCTTTGTGTCCTATTTGGTCCTCGTCGGCTGGCTGCTCGGCCTGTTCGCGCTTGCTGCGGTTTATCGCTATGCCTTCATGGTTCTGCGCGCGACTGCCAACGGCCGGATGGAGCCGCCCGAAGGTCTGGGCAATGGCGACAACAGCCTAGGCATGTCGCAGGTCGCCTTGATCATCATCTACATCTTCATGGCCTTTGCCGGCGGTCTGCTATTCGTCGCCATAGGCGGGCCGATATTGGCGATCGGCTGGGTCGGTTTCCTTGCCTTTGCCTATCCCGGTTCGACGATGTCGTTGGCTATCGATATGAACCTCGGCCACGCGCTCAATCCGCTCACGCCGCTGGCGATCATGGAACGCCTAGGCTGGCCGTACTTCGTCGTCGCCCTGCTCACCCTGATGTTCGTGTTCTCACAGGCCAACGCCGAGGCGCTGCTGGCACCGCTCTTGCCGGGGCCGTTCGATCTGATCATCACCCATGCGCTGAGCAACTACGTCACCATCGCCACATTTCACCTGATGGGCTATTTGATCTATCAGTATCACGACGAGCTCGGCTACGAAGTGGATGCCCCGCTGGCGTTGAGCCGCGCCAAGTCAGACCCGGACCAGGACGTAATCGACGAATCCGAGGCTCTGGCCCGAGACGGCAAGCTGGACCAAGCGGCAGAGCTGCTTGCCGAACATTTGCGCCAGCGCGGCGGCAGCGAAGTTTTACATCAACGCTACCGCAAGATCCTGACCGCCAAGCAGGATACCCCTGGCCTGCTCGCTCACGGCCATCAGTGGGTGACTATCCTGGTCGCGCAGGAAAACTACCGCCCGGCGCTGAACGTGGCGCGTGACTGCATTGCGCTAGACGCCAGCTTCCGGCCGCAACATCCCGAAGAAATTCACGTGCTGGCCGAAGTGGCGCAAAAACAAAGCCAGTCTCAGCTGGCACTGCAGCTGGTCTCCGGCTTCCACAAGAACCATCCCAAGCACAAACACGTGCCGAAGAACCTGCTCCTCGCCGCGCAGCTAATGGCCGAGCGTTTCAACCAAGAAGACAAGGCGCGAACGCTGTTGAAACAGGTAAAGGATCGCTATCCAGACCATGACATTATCGAAGACGTGGATCGCTACCTGGCCTTCCTCGACAAGCTATCGGCGCCGGCCCAGGGCAGCTAGTTGGCATCTTTGAACGTCGCGAGGACGGTTGGGTGTACGCCAGTGCTACGGGAATCATCGTGCTCTAGGCACGACCTTCTGACTAGCCCACTGACGCGCTCGCTGCGCACCAACCGGTAGGTGAAGTAACTGCCGCCATCGCGGCGCGAGCGGGTAGTGGCACGACGAACATACATGGACGCGAAGCTAGCGCATCTGGGGTAGATCAGTAGGCATGTAAGTAGCAGCACCAAACCCTGTGCGACGGCCAAGACAACTTGGGCAGTTCCGATCAGTTGTTCGTTCATTGGGCGCGGAGATTGTTCCATCAAGCCCGGCTCTTCGGGTTCGTTCTCAAAGGCGACCGAATATATCGGGTCGATCAACATTTCAGTGAGGACTACGTGGGCGGGATGCAGTAGAGGCGGGAGTCCGAATCGGGTCGGTAGCAGCGCCAATCCGGCGCTGGATGCGGGCGTAAACGTCGGTGTGCGTCACTAGCCCGGATGTTTCATAAACTTCACGCGCCCTCGCTAGGCCCTTGATCGCCCAGCGATTTTTCCTCAGTCGGGTGTATGAACCACTAC
>QIMA01000298.1 GCA_003233535.1 Rhodanobacteraceae bacterium | reverse complement strand
GTGTAGTGGTTCATACACCCGACTGAGAATTGTCGCTGGGCGATCAAGGGCCTAGCGAGGGCGCGTGAAGTTTATGAAATATCCGGGCTAGCTAGCTCCGCTAAGATGCCGTGCCCTCTCGGCGCCGTTAACTCAACGGCAGCAACTGTTCCAGTTGGTCGGCAGAGTCGGCCTGCAGCAAAGACTCGCGCATGCCGCTCAAGTTGCTCAGATCTGCACCTCGCAGGGCTTCTTTGACTTCCAACAGCACCCGCGGATGCATACTGAAGTCACGCAGACCCAGCGCTAGCAACAAACCTGTATAGCGCGCCTCACCGGCCATCTCGCCGCATAAGCTGACCGACTTGCCGGCGGAGTCGGCCGCTGCAATGACCCGGGCTATCAACTGCAATACGGCCGGATGAAGCGGGTCATGCATACTGCCTAAAGCCTGATTAGTGCGATCTACTGCCAGCGTGTACTGAACTAGGTCATTGGTCCCGATCGACAAGAAATCCAAGTGCGGCAGAAAACGTTCGACCACCAGTGCCGCAGCCGGCACTTCGATCATCCCGCCTAGCGGAATGGAACTGGCATCCGCGCCCATGTCCAACGCACACTGGTTCAATAGCTCGCGCGCCGCGTGCACCTCGTCAAGGCGACTCAGCATAGGCAGCAGCAGCCGGACGGGACCCAGCTGTTGGGCTCGAATCACCGCCCGGAACTGCGTCTTCAGTAACTCCGGAAAACGCAATGAGAGTCGAATACCGCGCAATCCCAGCGCCGGATTAGGCTCGTTCGGATCCTGACCCAGCGGAACTTGTTTGTCCGCGCCCACATCGAGTGTCCGAATCGTCAGCGGACGCCCGTCTAGATGCGCTATGGCATTGCTAAAGCACTGATATTGTTCCTCCTCACCGGGCGGCTCAGCTCTGCCCATGAACAAAAATTCGGTTCGATACAAGCCAATTCCAACCGCACCGCAACCGAGCGCTAGATCGAGGTCTTTCTCCGCTTCACCGTTAGCCCACAGCCGAATGGCCGTGCCATCGGCGGTGACCGCGGGCAGATCGCACAGACTCTGCAGACGTTGCCTGCGGCGCTGCTGCTCCTGCTGGCGATCGCGATACCGAGTCAGACGCTCGCCGTCTGGATCAATCAGGGTGATGCCGCGATCGGCATCAACGATCAGCAACATGCCCTCGTTGATCATTTCGCTGGCCTGCCTGATTCCGGCGATATAGGGCATGCCAAGTGCTCGACACAGAATCGAGCAGTGAGAAAGCGCGCCACCACCCTCGGTAATTAGCCCACGAACGCCGCGTTCGGCCAGATCGGCCAGTTCACTAGGCGATAAATTGTCGGCCACAACGACGGCGTCATCGAGTCGCTCTTCGCCCAGATGATCACGATCCTTGCGCTGAGCCAGAGCGCCATGAATGCGTTCAACGACGTGATCAATGTCATCGACGCGTGAGCGCAAATACTCATCGTCCATCGCCGTAAAAGCGGCGATCAGAGCGTCACGCGTCTGTTTTAAAGCCCACTCGGCGTTGCAGGAACGACTGCGTATATATTCCAACGGTCCTTCAGCCAGCATGTCGTCTTCGAGCATGAGCAGATGTGCGTCGATGAACTCACGCAACTCAGTTGCTAACTGTCCACGAACCCGTTGGGCTAGATCAGCCAGCTCGGTTCGGGCGAAGGCCACCGCCAGCCGGTAGCGTTCAATCTCGCTGGCGACTTGCTCGCCTTCGAGTAAGTACTCCGGCACTTCCGGGCTACCGGCGACGATCACTCTGGCACGGCCGATACCGATCCCCTTCGAGGCAGCGATGCCAGACAGGACCAGCGCCGTCATGGATCAACCGCTCCCGCAGCTACAGGGCCAACTACTGACGGGGCGCATCAGACTAGTCGCCACCAGCATGCTATTCCTCATCGAACCGTCGTCCGAACAACTGCTCCAGGGCGGCAACTGCGTCCTCGGCGTCCGTACCGTCAGCCTGTACGCTCAGCACGGACCCTTTGCCTGCCGCAAGCATCATCACGCCAAGGATGCTCTTGGCATTCACGTGACGCTCGCCATAGACGATCTCAACCGTGGATTGATAGCGACCTGCAGTGTGCACCAACTTGGCGGCAGCACGAGCATGCAGGCCCAGCCTATTGCTAACGGTAACCGTGCGCTCAGCCATGGTCCGATACAACTCCTGTGCGGCCACCTTCAACAGCGATATCCGCCAATTCATCGAGGCCGCTTTCTGGATAATTCAGCACCCGCAGCAGCATCGGCAAATTGACACCGTAAACACGCCTGATCTTGCGCCCAGGCTCTACTCCCCGCGCAACATTGGCCGGTGTTGATCCATACAGGTCTACCAGTATCAGCACACCCTGCCCGTCGTCCAGTTCTCGCAGCAAACTTCGCGCGCTGTCGGCCAGTTCCTCCGGACCAGAACCATCCCACGGCACCTCCATACAGTCCACCTTGAGCGGCATGATGGGCAACACACGGCTCGCACAATCAAGCAAGTCCGGACCTACGCCGTTGTGGGTAATGAGCAGTACGCCGACACTCATGCCAGTTCCCGGTGATAGACCAAAACATCGCCGCGGCTAGCGCGGAAGCGCTCCGCCAGTGCTTCGACTAGGTAGACAGACCGATGGCGCCCGCCAGTACAGCCGATGGCGACGGTCAGATAGCTGCGTTCACTCTTGTCTAAACCGGGCAACCAGCGATCGAGGAAGCGAACAATGTCGGCCAAGTACTCGAGTACATCAGAGTGCCCGGCAAAATAGTGTCGAATTGCGGTATCGCGGCCCGAAAGCGGTCGCAATTCCGGCTGCCAGTGAGGATTGGGCAGAAAGCGGGCGTCAAATACAAAATCTGCGTCCAGCGGCACTCCGCGTTTGAACGCAAACGATTCCAGCATGAGGACCATCTTGCCCGGCACCACGCCCATCGTCAGAGCAATCTGACGGCGTAACTCGTGGATATTCAGCCCCGACGTATCGATCACCATGTCGGCGATCCGGCGCACCGGCTTGAGCAAGTTTCGCTCGCGATCTATCGCCTCGGACAGTGAAACGCCAGCGCAACTGAGCGGGTGCCGTCTGCGCGTCTCTGAGTAGCGCCTGAGCAACACCTCGTTGCCAGCCTCCAGAAACAGCACGCCTCCCGGCAACCCAAGCTTGGCCAACTCAGCGAGCGTCTTCGGAATCGCGTCCAGATCGGCCACTGGGCTGCGCGCGTCAATGCCGACTGCCACCTTCGGATAATGGCCTTCAGCATCTGCAAGCGTGCGCTGCGCGAACGCCGCCAGCAAGGATGCAGGCAAGTTATCAACGCAGAAGTAGCCCAGATCCTCGAGGCTGCGCAGCGCCACCGTCTTGCCCGAACCGGATCGCCCACTCACCACCAACACCCGGTGGCTGTGTAGCGGCGGAAGTCGATCGGCGTTACCTGGGTCGTCCATGCTGCATTCTTATCCTACTTAACTCGGCGCATCTGATGCGCCTGTCGATCGATGAAAATCCGTGCTGCGTCTATACCACCAGACTTGAGCACGTGGTTTCTCACAGCGGCCTCTACCAGTACCGCCAAATTTCGCCCAGCCGCCACGGGAATGGCCATTTGCGGGACCTCTACGCCCAGCACTGAGCGCGAACTGATGTTCCCAAATAGCCGCGTTTCCGGATCATTGGTATTGACCTCTTCTTCAAGTTCTAGATGAAGAACAAGCCTTAAGTATTTGTTTTTCTTTACCGCCGTATCACCAAACATGTTGCGCACGTTGAGTACGCCCAAACCTCTAACCTCCAGGCAGTCGCGCAGTAGTTCCGGACAAGTACCGTCGATGACGTCAGGTGCGATTAGCGTGAACTCAGCGGCATCATCGGCAATCAATCGATGTCCGCGGGTAATCAGTTCCAGCGCCAGCTCGCTCTTGCCCGAACCGCTCGCCCCGGTTAACAGCACGCCAATCGAATACACTTCCAAGAACACGCCATGCAGCGTAATTCGCTCGGCCAAGGAGCGCGCTAAGTGGTACTGCAAATACGTAAGCAACTCGTGCCCGCGCAGCGGCGAGGTCCACAACGCGACGCCCTCCTTCGTTGCGGCTAGCTGCAGGTCCTCGGGCACCGGTTGCCCACGCGAGACCAAGATCACCGCCGGCTTGAGCTCGATTATCCGCTTTAGCGTGTTGCGCCGAGTGCGCTCCGCCAGGTTATCCAGGTACAGGATCTCTTCTCGGCCGAAGATCTGAATCTTGTTCGGATGAATCAGATTCAGATAACCGACCAGCGTTGGCCGTTTGGCGCGATGCTCGCTGGCATCAATAGAGGTCTGGCCGCCGTTCTCCGGCTGCGCCCAACTCAGTCTCAGCCTTGCGCTCAGGTCATCGAACAGCGCGGCAACCGAGATACTGCGCGTCATGCGGCTCCTCGCTTTGGTCGCCACTCGGCGAGAATCTGATAGAGACTCGCGTCATCGGGAGCGTTGCGTAACGCCGCAACCACATCGGCCTGATCAAACATTTCTGCCAGTAAAGCCAGAAGTTTCAGATGCTGATCGGTGAAATGGTCCGGCACGACCATGGCCAAAATCAAGTCCACGCCGTCGCCATCAACTTCGTCGAAAGGGATGCGGTCGCGCAGCCGTACAAAGGCAGCCACCGGTGCGATGTCCGCCCGGATCCTGCCGTGCGGAATGGCGATGCCGTTGCCAAGCCCAGTGGAACCCATCTTTTCGCGAGTAACCAAACCATCAAAGATCACCCTCGTCAGCTCAGCATCGCCGTCCTCGGCAAGCATCCGCGAAAGGTGCTCTAGCAAACGCTTCTTGCTGGCGATGGCGAGGCCGGCCTGAGTTCTAGCAGGACCTAAAAGATCGACCAATTGCACGTACCGGACCTCGCCTTGTTGGCTTAAGAAAATCGAAGTGATTCAGAACGCTGGAGCTTTCAAAGCCTCAGCTCGATGATGATCAGTCGAGCGCTCTTTGTGCTTGAGCACCTGTCGATCGAGCTTGTCGGCAAGCAGGTCTATCGCCGCGTACATGTCCACCCCTTCAGCATCGGCGTGCACGACCTTCCCGCGCAGATGCACCGTCGCTTCTGCCTTATGGTCGAGCTTTTCCACCTCGAGTACGACCTGTACGTCGAGTACGTCGTCGGAGTGGCGACAGAGACGGTCAAACTTGCTGTGGACGTAGTCATTCAACGCCGGGGTGACGTCGATCTGGCGACCTGTCAGCACGATCTTCATAGACTTCCTCCTGCAGTAGCCGGCGCCCCAATTGACGCTGGCGGTAACACCCGTCCCTTACTAAGGGCGGTTGCGAGCAAAACTACCGTGGGCCAACGAAATATCGAAACACAAGTTCACTATCTTAATCAAAGCACACCGCAGCGTTCCGAAGACGATCCCTTGAGTGAACAATCATGCTGGTCGCTGCCTTTCGTGTGAGGGGGGAATACGCAGCGCTTCCCGGTATTTTGCCACGGTCCGGCGCGCAACGAGAATGCCTTTTTCCTTCAACATGGCCGAGATCTTGCTGTCAGACAACGGCTTCACGCACGGTTCCTCTTCAACCAAGCGTTTGATCATTGCCTGGATCGCCGTACTGGAAGCTTCACCGCCGTCCTTGGTTGCGACATGTGAAGAGAAAAAATGCTTGAACTCGTAGGTTCCGCGAGGAGTATGCAGGTACTTCCGGGTGGTCACCCGGGACACCGTGGATTCGTGCACACCGACGTCTTCGGCGATTTCTCGCATCACCATCGGCTTCATTGCCTCCGCGCCCCGCTCCAAAAAGCCGCCTTGGCGCAGCACGATCGCCTGCGCTACCTTCAAGACCGTATCGTCGCGCTGTTCCAAACTTCGAATCAGCCAACGCGCTTCCTGCAATCGACCACGTAAATAGCTGGCATCGTCGCGGGAAACGCTGCGCACCATATTGGCGTAGGTGCTGTTGATCCGCAGCCGGGGCATTAGCTCGTGGTTGAGTCGCACTTGCCACTGCCCCTGGCGGCGAACCACTACCGCATCCGGGACCACATATTCCGGCGTTTCTGTGGTGAAGGCCGCACCGGGTTTCGGGTCCAGGGCTCGAATCAGCGAAAGCGCCTCCGCGAGTTGTTCGGCCGATTTGTGCATGCTCGTAGCTAAGCGCGCCAAAGCCTGTTCGCCGCGAGCCAGTTCGGCCAAGTGATCCTGGACCAACGTTCGAGCCAGCTGTATCTCGTCGCTTTGCGGGGACTCGCTGAGCTGCACATCTAAACAGTCCGACAAGTCCCGACTGGCCACGCCAATCGGGTCGAATCGCTGTATACGATGGCGGAGCGCCTCGATCTCATCGACTTCCGCGGTCAACTCTGGTGCCAGCGATTCAATTAGCGATTCGGCGTCGACGCGCCAGTATCCATCTTGATCAAGCGATTCAATCAGTGCAGCGCCAATCGCTTGATCGCGTTCGCTAAGCGGCGTGAGGTGCAACTGCCAAAGCAAATGTGCACAAAGATCTTCATCTTCGCTCATCCGCGATTCCGCGCTCTCGCCGTCGGAATCGTTGCCACTGCCACTGCCGCTCCCCGCAGTGCCGCTTAGCGACCAAGAGTCGTCTGATTGGTAGTCGGTTTCTACGTCGCTGGTCGCACTACCTTCGCTATCGCTAGGCGCTTCTACTACCGGCTCTTCCGCAGCGCTGACCGTCGGCTCTTCCGCAGCGCTGACCGCCGGCTCCTCAGCTGCCGGTTCGGCCTGGGCTTCGCCGCCGCTTTCATCAAACTCCAGCAGCGGATTGGTCTCCACCGCGTCGGTCAACTCACCCTTTAGTTCAAGCGTAGAGAGCGCGAGCAAACGAATCGCTTGCCGCAACTGCGGGGTCAATGCCAGATGCTGGCCGAGTTGGAGCGAAAGTCCAGGCTTCATAGAACCGATTTTGCTCAGTTAGCAGCACAGATACCAGAGCGCGGGGCAAGTAATCGGCAATTTGCCGGTAACTTAAGAACGTTTCAAAGCGAGAACTGCGTGCCCAGATAGACCTCGCGCACGCGCTCATCAGCCAACAGCGTTTGCGGATTACCCTCCGCCAAAACCGACCCCTGGGCCAATACATAGGCTCGATCGCAGATCCCCAAAGTCTCGCGAACATTATGATCGGTAATCAGCACGCCCAGACCCTTTGCCTTCAGTAGCCCAATCAGACGCTGAATTTCCCCAACTGTGATCGGATCAACGCCAGCAAAAGGCTCATCAAGCAGCATATAGCGCGGATTGCCAGCCAGCGCGCGAGCGATCTCCACCCGGCGCCGCTCACCGCCAGAGAGGCTAACGCCCAGTTGATCACGAAGATGGGTGATTTGCAGTTCACTCATCAGTTTCTCGGCTTCCAGCTGCCGATCTTTGCGAGCTAGGTCCGGGCGCAGTTCCAACACTGCCAGCAAATTATTCTCCACGCTTAGGCGCCGAAAAATTGAAGGTTCCTGCGGCAAATAGCCTAAGCCAGCGCGACAGCGCGAGGCCATTGGCAGGCCGCTCAGTTCGCGACCATCTAAGTGAATGCTGCCGCGGTCGGCTTCAACTAGACCCACGACCATATAGAAGCAGGTCGTCTTGCCGGCGCCGTTGGGGCCCAATAGGCCGACGATTTGACCGGGCTGGAGGTCAAAACTGAATTCGTGAACCACTTCGCGGCCAGCGTAAGCCTTAGCTAGCTTACGTCCACACAATCCGGCGGCTCTCGCCACGCTAGACGTCATGGACGACCGTCAGCGGGTGAGGGTACTACGTCTGGCGCTGCGACTTCGTCCACTTTCGGTTCAATTCGGAACGTGACCCGATTGCCATCGCCGCCAGCGTCCAATTGTCCGCTATCGACGCGATAAATGATCTTTTCAGATTCCATTATCCCCTGCGGCCGTTCCAGACGAACGCCCCCTTGCAGAGTGATTCGGTCAACGGTCAGCTCATAGTCAATCCGACTAGCCAGTCCGTTCATTTGCCCCTGTCCGCCGTCTAGGCGTTGACTCAGGCGCGCCGGGTTGCCGGTTAGCACCACGCGTGAGACTACGCCGTTGGTCTGAGTCACATCCGCACGCGCCGCGCTCGCCTGCAGGCTGCCCTGTTGAATCTCCACATTGCCGGTCAATGTCGTGGTCGATCCATCAACGCTACTTTCGGACCGGTCGGCGGCCACATCCAGCGGCTGCTTGCGGTCGTTTTTGAGCGCGAACGCGGGAACGCTGAGCAGCAACAGAGCTATGCCTAGGGCCAGACATCGTCGACGCCGATCGACCCTCGCAGTCAGACCAGCCACGCCCTCACTTCCTGTTCCTTCCACGGCGATCACTCCTAGAGTCATTTATGGCCGCTAAAACGACCTCGCACTTTACCGTTCAAGCTTACCAAATCGCTGTCTAAATCGACGTTGAATTGCTCGCTCTCAACCACCGAACCAACTCGCTCCAAACGCACAGGCTGTTCGCCCCACGCCCGTCGCGCTTGCGGATCAAGCGTCATCGATTCAGTGTGCAGCGTAGTCTTGCTGTGCGGATGCTCGAGCATGACCCCGCCCAGCAACTGCAACGGCTGGCCGTCGTTGTTGACCAGCGCCTGGGGAGCTTGTCCATGCCAGCCAGCCTCGCCATCACCGTCAGCAAAGACAAAATTCGCGTCAATCAGGGTAAGCGCATCTTCTGCGTTCTGTCGTTGCGCAAGCGGGGCCCACAGGTCAAAGCCGGGCGAACCGTTCGGATCATAACGACGGACGCTCAGATCACGCGCCTCGAAATCCATGGATGCCAGGACAGACTCGACCCGATTTTCCGCCTCGGGCATCCAATACTGGCGCAGCACAAAACTCCCCACAGCGACACCGATGCCGAGCAAAACCGCGCCGAAGCCAAATTTGCTCGGTGGCCTCACTGCCCGTTCGTGTCCTGCGCCGCAATGAGCAGGTCGCAAATTTGCCTGACAGCGCCTTGCCCACCGCCTCGGCTGGTCACCCAGTGGGCGACGCTCAGCGCATCGTCTGTTGCATCGGCAACACTGCACGCTAACCCGACCGCCTGCATGCAGGCTCGATCCGGTGCGTCATCGCCTGCGTAGCAAACTTGCTCCATCGCTAGATTCAAGCGCTCGCCGAGCCCGCGCAAACACGTGAGCTTCTCGCTCTCGCCTTGATAGACATGATTGATGCCCAGTTCCGCCATACGGATTCGTACAACTTCACTGCTGCGTGCGGTAATCACCGCCACCTCTATTCCTGCGCGCATCAAACGCTTCAGGCCTATGCCATCGTGTGCGTGAAAGCGCTTACTTTCCTGCCCTTCATGGTTGAACAACAAACCGCCGTCGGTAAGGACTCCATCGACGTCAAATACCGCAAGACGGACGGCAGCGGCTCGCTGTTCCAATTGCTCGGCGCTCAGCCTGCACTGCATTGGCGACGATCCTTCCTCAGTGTGGGGGTCACGAGTTCTGAGCTTAGTGCCTAAATGACGCGCGCGCGCAGCAAATCATGAAAATTCAGAGCACCGACCAGCCGACCTTCTTCATCGGCGACCAATATCGCGTTGATTTTGTGGTGTTCCATCATCTTCGCAGCCTCAATCGCTAGTCGATCTGCCTGAATAGTTTTGCCGCCGCAAGTCATCACGTGAGTAACCGGCGTCGTACGCAAATCGAGGGACTGATCGTCCAGGGTGCGGCGCAAATCGCCATCGGTGAACACGCCGAGTAGCTGGTCGTTCTCATCGACGATGGCGGTCATGCCCAAATTCTTGTTGGTCACCTCCATCACCGCTTGAGCAACCGTCGCGTCCGCGGCAACTCGCGGGACTTCATTGCCGCGATGCATAACGTCATAAATATGCACAAGCAGTCGGCGCCCCAACTGCCCCGCAGGATGGCTCGCAGCGAAATCATCAGAAGTGAAGCCTGTCGCTTCTAGCATCGCAATCGCCAGCGCATCACCCATCACCAGCGCTGCCGTGGTGCTAGCGGTAGGCGCCAATCCCAGCGGGCAGGCTTCTTCGCTAACGCCCACATCGAGATGCACGTCGGCCAACCTGGCAAGCGTGCTATCGGCATTGCCGGTCATTGTCACCAGCGGCACACCCTTGCGCTTAACCACGGGCAGAATGGTCAACAACTCGTCGGTCTCGCCCGAGTTGGACAGCGCCACGACCACGTCATTGGGCGTGATCATGCCCAGATCGCCGTGACTGGCCTCGGCCGGGTGGACGAAAAACGCCGGCGTGCCGGTACTTGCCAGCGTCGCTGCGATCTTTCTCGCAATGTGCCCCGACTTGCCGATACCGGATACGACGACGCGCCCCTTGCAGGTGATCAACAGGTGGCAGGCACGAACAAATGCTTCATCTATGCGCCCGCGCAAATCAGCAATCGCGTGCGCTTCGATCTCCACCACTTTGCGCCCAGTATCGGCAATTAACGCATCGTCTAAAGTGGGGTTCGAGGTCGGAATCGGCAGCGGCGAGACGGCAGCATTCATAGATAGCGGAAAACAGTTTTGTGGGGAAGTGTGCAATTAGCTATCATGCTGGGCTCGCTCGCAATCGATCGTAGAGCAAGTCGACGGCGTATTCTAGCCCGGGATTTCATGAACTCGCGCGATGATCGCGCAGGACATTGGTCGTCCAGTGGTTTTTCCGCAGGAGCGGTGTAGTGGTTCATACACCCGACTGAGAAAAAATCGCTGGGCGATCAAGGGCCTAGCGAGGGCGCG